>JABMQG010000398.1 GCA_013203365.1 Planctomycetota bacterium
CGTTGTCGGCTGCTCGGCTTTGATTTGATATGGTTCCCACCCCTCGGGCAGGAATACCGCCATGTTCGGGACCATTTCCATCTCGGTCATCGAATCCACGTCGCGCGCTTCGCCGCCGGATGGCATGGTCGTCTTGATTGCCAGCGAGAGGTTTGCCGCCGCCCTGGCCGCGTCCAGAGTTGCCTGGCGATACTGCCTGAGCTGTCCGAACATATTGATCGCCGGGGTCATCTCAGATACGCCACGGGATTGGCCTGGCCGGTCAGCTCGAAACCAGTGAAGCATCGAGGAGGCGGGTACGCGGTCATACGCGAATGACACCCCGCCGATCATGTCGCCGGGGTGCGACTTCATGACGTGGTAAGCTGAGGGATTGCCGAACGTGTCAAACTCTATGCCATCGGTGGCCGAAGCCAACGGGGGCATCGGCGTTGCGATCTGGTCGGCCTCGATAAGCCGAACGTCCAGCTTGACGGGCGAGTCCAGATTGTCGTTGCTGAACAGCAGAGCGAACGCCTCGCCGTCCTGCGCCTTGGCAATCCGCATCGTGCGCAGCTTTTCTGCGAGCCTTATTTTCGACGACCACGCAGCAAACTCAGTTTCGATTACGGCGTTAGCAGTCTCCATGTCGGTGAGCATCTGGAGATGGGGGCCTGTGCCGATCACGTCGTTGGCCAGGGTTAAGACAATGCCCTGTGCGTAACAGCCATTGGCCACCTCGTATCGGGCTCGGTTGCGGAGGATCTGACGTACTGAGGGGTTTGCGGCCGCATCGGCGGATAACTGGTCGGCGTTTACCCAGTGCTTGCGGTCGTTGGCCGTGGTTTGGGCGCCGTCGTACTTGGCCATGAAAACTTGCTTGCGCCGCTTTTTACCTTTGAATGGCCAGGCCATGTCAGATCGTCCCCGGCGGTACAATTCGTTGGAAAACAAGGCCAAGTGCGGGGTTCGTGCGGGAGGTTTTCGCGGCCAGGTACTTGTCAACTTCGATCTGGTCTTTGAGGTTGTGCTGCGAAGTCGATACCCCGTCCGCCGATGCTGATGCCGGGCCCTCGGCGTTCGTCTCGATAACCGTATGCAGATCAGTCATAAGCAATCCCCAATAAAAAAAGGGCCTCGTGGTCGTGGTCCACGAAGCCCTAACCGCTGCTTTGCACAAACTCAGGGATCAGCTGGGTGCGGATATGATTCTCAGGGGTCAGAAGGTGAGGATTCTACAGAAAACCGTCAAATGTCTACCGCTAGACATAGGAGAGGGGGATTGGCGTGTATTATGGGCGCAATAATCGTGATTTATCGTGATTTATCGCGCAGCGGTGATCATCATCTCACCGCCCTTCTTTCGCCGCCTGTGCAAACAACTCTCTCGCCTTCGGCATTGCGGTGCGCGGTATGCCGTACATCGTCACGCCGAACCCGTCCAGGTAGTCGTTGCCTTTGCGGCGGAACAGGCCGTCGAAGACGTTGTCCAGCCGCTTCAGGGCCTTATTGATCTTCCCTCTGCCCTTCGGGCTGCAATCGTCCAGCAGGCCCTCGGCCAACTCCATAATCGACAGGCCGTTCGGCTCGACAGGTAGGTTTTCAAGCACTTCCAACTCAAACTTAGTCAGGGTTTCCACCGTCGAACTCCTTTTCGTATGTGGTAACGCGATGATGACAGTTGCGGCATTCGCGCCGGCGAATGATTATCGCACTCACCCCGCGGCGCGTGTACATGACGTAAAAATGACGACACCCGCAAGAACGACAGACGAGCCCCCCCTCTGGCATGCCGACAGGCGGCCACGAAGGCTTTTCATTTTCATTGCCCTTGCCGGTTGTGTCGTCCTTGGCCACGAGACTCCCTTCTCAGTCAAACATCCTAACTGGCTCCAACTGACCCCAACTGGTCCTAACTGGCTCAAACTGACCCTATCGCCTTCTGAAATCTTCCTGCGTCAGCTTTCGCTTTCGCGGCTTCACCTGTACCGTCTCGCCCGCAACCTTCACGCCGACCATGCTTGCCGCCGCCGCACAGCCGACAAGGCAGTCAAACCAGTGGTTGTCCGGCCGATGTGGTAGTTGCGACCATTCGTGGACTACACCGCCCGGGCCAACGACCTCAACCCAGCTCTCGCTCTTTGCGATGTGCTCAGCAACAAGTTCATGCTGGCGGCTGTCCTTGCCGCCGAACAGGCTGATACTTCCC
>JABMQG010000399.1 GCA_013203365.1 Planctomycetota bacterium
GCCTTGGACGTCGCCGATGACATTGGCGGCGAAGCATGTTCGTTCCCCGCGATAGTCGGCCAGTTGAAGGCGCTTGTCGCGGTCGGCAGCGCAGTGGATCACTGGGCGGTAGGGGGCAGACTCGTTCACTTCGATTCCGAGAATGTCGGCGACCTTGTGTGCAACGGATGGGCCGCCGACTGGGCATCCGTCGGGGGGTGCCTTTCCTGCGACGACGGCTTTTGCAAAGTCGGCGCAGCCAACCAAGCCGCACGCACCACAGTTTGCGCCCGGAAGGGCCTCCAACACGGCATCGATTCGCGGGTCCTGCTGCACGTGAAACTTGACGTTCGCCCACCCCAGCACCAGGGCGAACGCCAAGGCCAGTAAAACCATCGTACCGGCGGCCAGAAGAATCAATGTAGCCATTGCATGTAATCCTGACTGTGTTCGACTATAATTATTATTGCCCGATCCCGGTAAAGCCCATGAACGCCAGGGCGAGTATTCCCGCGACGATCAGCGTAATGCCGGCGCCCTTGAGGGGTTCGGGTATGTCGGCGTGGTCCAGTTCCTCGCGGATCCCAGCCATAATGCTGATGGCAATGGTGAAGCCCAATCCCCCGGCGACGGCGTAGGCGATGGTCTCGACGAAACCTGTGCCCTTCATCATTATCATCAGGCAGACAAACAAGATGGCGCAATTGGTAGTAATGAGCGGCAGATACACGCCAAAGGCACTGTACAGGGCTGGGAAGAACTTCCGCAGGTACATCTCCACGAACTGCACCGCCCCGGCAATCACGAGGATGTAGACGGTGTAGTTCAAAAAGCTCAAATCCGTCCCGGTCAGCAGCCCAGGCGCCCCGCCGTCGACGTTGGCGTTGCCGGTGATGAAGTAGGTTATTGTCTTGGTCAGAATCGCTGCTATGGTCATGACAAACGTCACGGCCATCCCCATCCCTAAAGCCGTGTCTATCCGCCGGGAAACGCCGATGAACGGGCATATGCCGACAAAGTAGTGAAGGACAAAGTTGTTGATAAGCGCCGTGCTCAGAATGAGCAGGATAATGCTGGATACAGTCAAGTCCGTTGCGAGAGTGTTCATTTACCTTCCCGTCCGTCAGATTGGGATTTTCATTTGTGACTTATCAAATCGCCAATTGTCAGCTTGCAGTTTTGCGTTTTTCCCTCGCCGCCACACACCAATTCGCCAGGCCGAGCAGGATTCCCAGCGTAAAGAACGCTCCCGGCGGCAGGGCCATAAGATTCCAGTTGGGAAAACTCTTCGGCAGGACACGCAGGCCTTCACCGTTGGCCCCCGCCCAGCCTTGGAAAATCGAGCCGAAAGCCAGGATCTCACGAACGATCGAAATACTCAACAGTGCCGCCAGAAATCCCAGCGACTGGCCCAAGGCGTCGGCTGCTGCAACGGCCACTCCCTGCTTGGACGCACAAACCTCGCAACGGCAGATGATCATGCAGTTGACGATGATAAGCGGGACGTACGGCCCGAGCTTCTGACTCATCGCCGGCATGAATGCCGCCAGCATGCGGTCGGCTATGGTGACGAAGGCGGAGATAGTCACCGTAAAGACCAAAATTCTCAAGTGCGGCTGCAACAGCCTCCGCAGAGCTGCGGTTACGACGTTCGCGCAGATCAGCACGAATGCGGTTGCGCCGGCCATGGTCACGGCGCCGGCGATGGTGTTGGTCACCGCCAGGGTAGGACACATTGCCAACACCTGTCGGTATACCGGGTTTTCCGGCAGGATGCCGTTGATGAATCGTTGCAGTCCGCCGGGCAGTTCACTTGCCATTTTCGTCTATCCCTTCGCGGCTGGCAGCCGCCAGCTTTTCGGTCAATCCGGTCTGCGCCAACTGTTTGTAGATTATGTCGCACACGGCCTGCGAGGAGATCGTCGCCCCGGTGATGGCTTGTACTTCATCTTCGCCGAGGTCGGTGGTTTGCTTGACGGCCAGCAATTCCTTGGCGGTGGTCTTGCCGGCGAAATGACTGCGAAAAGCCTTGCCTGTTATCTTATTGCCCAACCCTGGGGTCTCCTGGTTATAGATCACCTTGAAATCGGTGATCCGTTTGGCGTCAGGGGTGAGGCCGACCGTCAGTTTGATCGTGTCGGCGTAGCCTGGCCCTTGAGCCGGCACCGCCCAACCGACCTGCTTGCCGTTTTCATCCACGACGCGGTACACATCTATCTCGGAGGTAATAGGCTGTTTCGGCTTGCTGTCGATACTGGTCAACTTCAACGACACTTGCTCGGCTTTGGCGGCGCCTGGAACAACCTCCAAGGCGGCATCCTCCCTGGCCTGCAGTTCGTTTGCCTTGATTCGCGGGGCAAGTTTGTCGTTCACCGCCGCCAGCGTCACTCCGATCACCAGCGACAAGATCAGTACCAACGACGCCTGCCGAACATAACCAATCATATGAACTCTCCTGCAACGAAGAGGCCCTTAATAGGCCTCATTGGATCTTTCCAGTCGGTCTTGTGTTTGTGCCGTGGTCATGCCGTCGCCGGTTTGGCCGGTTTGCCGCCGACGGGAACAGGAATCGTCCAACGGTTGATCATCGGGGTTACGGCGTTCATAAGAAGCACGGCAAACATCATGCCTTCCGGATAGCTGGAAAACAGGCGAATCACCATAGTTAAAGCCCCAACGCCCAGGCCGAATACCCATCGGCCGCGAACGCTGACGGGCGAAGTGACC
>JABMQG010000400.1 GCA_013203365.1 Planctomycetota bacterium
CTCGATAACGCCGTAGAAATTCGGCGACTGAACCACCACCGCGGCCGTGTCCGCCGTAAGCTGCACCATCAGCCCCTGCGCGTCGGCCGACCCGCCTGCTTGCGGGACTACCACCAACTCGACCGGCGAATCGACAAGGTACGTTCGCACCGTCGCCAGGTAATGCGGGTGTATTGGCTCACAGACAATCACCCGCTGCCGCGACGGCCCGGTCAACATTAGAATCGCCTCAGCCAGGGCCGAGGCCGCCTCGTACATGCTCGCGTTGGCCACCGCCATGCCGGTCAATTGGCAAATCAGTGTCTGAAACTCGAAGAACGCCTGCAACGAGCCCTGACTGGCCTCGGGCTGATAAGGGGTGTAAGCGGTGAGAAACTCGCCACGCGAGGCGATCGCGTCGACCACGGCAGGGATAAAATGATCGTAGGCCCCGCCACCTGCAAAGCAGGCGAGCCGCCCGCCGTGGCGATTGTGGGCGATGAGTTCCGCCAGCTCGGCCATGAGGACCTGCTCGCTCACCGCCGCAGGCAGCGACAACGGCCTGTCCAGCCTAAGCGGTTCAGGAACGCCGCAAAACAACCCTTCCACCGACTCGACGCCGATGGCCCGGAGCATCTGCTGACGCTGAGACGGCGTGATCTGTACGTATGGCATTGTAGTTTCTACCCGGCCGTCAGTGCGTCGTAGGCGGCGGCATCCAGGAGATTGTCAAATTCGGCCGGGTCGGACATACGAATCCGAAGCAGCCAACCGGCCGTAAATGGATCGCTGTTGACCAAGCCAGGCTCGTCGCGGACCGCCGTGTTTACCGCGACCACCTCGCCACTGACCGGTGCGATAGCGTCGCTGGCCGACTTGACCGACTCGATCTGCCCGCAGGGTGAGCCGGCAGTTATCTTTGACCCCGCCTCCGGCAGTTCAAGATACGTTATATCCGTCAACTGGTCCGCGGCGAACTGAGTAATGCCTATTACCGCCTCATTCCCGTTGACCTTGCACCATTCGTGGGTTTGCGAATACCGCCGGTCGCTTGGCGATGCCATACGAACCTCTCCTTCCGTGCTTTTTTTTTCGCCGCAAAGTACGCCGGAAGGGGTTCATTCCACCTTGGCCGGCTGAACGAATTTAGCATCTCGGCCTTAGCTTGCAAGCCAAACTTGTCCGGCAACGCGCGAAAAAAAAAAACGCCCCGGCCGACTGGGCGGGGCGTCGATGACTTTTTTTTAAAAAAAAAGCCCCTAACAGAATGCGGCGCCTTGGGGTGACGCCTCATTCTGTTAGGGACTCTTGGTATTGCGCGTGTTCAGACGGGCCTGAGCCCAGCCTAGCCAGGCATGACCATGAACAGGAACACCCATGTCAGAATGCCGATGGTCTCGGCAATACCCATGGCGATGATAATGAATGTGAATCCCTTCCCGTCCGACTCCGAGAGGCACCGCACACCCGCGGCTCCGATTTTGCCCTGCATCCAGGCCGAGAACAGCTCACCCAATCCGCCCGCTAGGCCGATACCCAGCAGCAGCCCGGCATTTGCGGCGACAACGTCGGCGCTCAGGCCACCCATCTTGTTCATCAGGATCATGGCGTAGAGCGTTTGCGACATCGGCATGCCCACGAGGATGATGTAGGAAAAGTTCAGGCTCTTGCCGGCTTTGCCTTCCTTCGCCCATGCCCCGGCAGCGGCCATGCCGGCCGAACCTATTCCCAGCGAGCTGCCCAAAGCACCCAGACCGATCGCCAGAACGATCCCAAGCTGGCCTAACAGATTGGTTCCGGAAATCTGCGAGACAGCCTTGTCAAGCACGTCGGCCGCCATGCCTATGTGGGGTGTCGCAAGTATCGCCGCAACAGCCAACATCCACACGAATCCCATTCGTCTAGAACATCTCATTCCCTAATTCTCCTGTAGTTGTTGCGCTGAGAACGGTGCATACGAATGCCCGTTCCAGGCCATGCCGAGGTTGTTCGAGAACTCCAACATATTCAATCGCACGCCGTGTGCAAAAAAGGCTATGATGGCCAACCCGACATTGAGGGCATGGCCCAGCAGGATCACCGCCCCACCCGCAAACCATGTCGCGGATTCGGCCAGCGTGGCCCCCAATGTATTGAATGTGGTCGCCAGAATCCCGGAGGCCAGCCCGACCGCCATTAGCCTAATGTAACTGATTGTGTCCGAAAGCGTACTCAGCCCAGCCAGCGGGAACGATGCGAACCCTAAGCCGACCATCTTGGCGATATTGCGGTTCGGGCAGGCGAACAGGATAGCCATCGCCCCCCCGGCGATCAGCAGGTACGCCGTGGCCGGGTGCAGTGGATCTCGTAGCACCAGCGAATTCACCACCAGCAGCATGCCCCACAGGAACACCGCCCAGCCAACATGGCTGAGGGCCTTGAGGTTAGGCCAGTACCGTAGCGACCGCCACAACTGGGCAATCGACATGTGAATCGTGCCCATCAGAAACGCGATCCGCGTTATCGTCAGCCGAACGCTGGTCATCGTGTCAGCCGGGGTCTCCTGCACAAAACCGATCAGCTGCACCTTCTTCAACACCGAGTATATGTCGTTCCACACCCCGCCGGCACGGGTAAGCTGGACGGCCCCGACGCCGAAAAAGGTGCACGTAATCAGCCCCCAAATCACCGAAACGACGCCTATCACCGTGATGAACTGGGTCAGCGGCTTGCCGGCCTTCCTGCACATCAACTTGTAGAAAAAGATCGACGGAACAAGGAACAACAACCCGTACCCAGCGTCCGCGATCAGCATGGCGGTAAAGATAGGCAGTGCGATCATGAACAGGCCCGATACGTCGAACTCGCGGTATCCGGGCGAGGTGCCCAGGATCTTGAACATTCCCTCCATCGGCCGGGCCCATCGTGGATAGCGAAGCAGCGTCGGTGGATTGTCCTCATCACGCGGGGCCAGGAACTGCAAGGCCGCGCTGATGCCGTCCGCCCGAAGGTTCGCGGATAGCTCGTCGGCCGCATCCGCCGGCACCCAGCCCTGCACCGCAAACAGCGCCTCCCCGGCCAGGCCGCCACGGTCCGCGACGATGTAAGCGGCCTCACCCTCCCGGTTTCGACGCTCGGCGATGATCGCAGGTACGTGATGCGCCAGGCGAGCGAACTCCTCGCCGTCCGACTTCAACTGCTCGTGGATCTTCTTAGCCTCGGCCAAAACCGCCGGGCGATCCCGTTGAGGCAGTTCCACCGGCCTGACGGAGCTAAGTGACTCATCAAACTGAATCTCAGACTCGCCCCTGTCCACAACCGCCACCAACACCTGTTTGCCCATCCGGGCGACTACCTCCACGCACTCGCCTGGGATTTTGCTCGCGTCCTCGGCATCGGCCTTGAAAAACCGAACTAACACACCCTCCGTTCGTAGCGACTCCAAAGTCTCCAGCCGAACATCGCCCCACATTGCCAGTTGCTCTACCTGGCGGTGCAGCGCAGCTAGCCGTGTTCGGCCCTCTGCCGACTTGGCGAACAGCTCCAATGCTCGATCGGCGGCGACCGCCGGTGCCACGTCGGGTACTTCACCGACCGCAGTGACGCTCGAGAGAACCTGTTCGGCCCGCTGCAGGCGCTGGATGGCCGTCACAGTCCGCTCCCCGGGCACGGCCGCGGCCGGGTCCACCGGCTCCAGGTGCACCACGCCCTGGCGACGAAGCGAATCAAGCAGCCGATTCTTATCTGCGACACGCACGGCCGCGTACAATTTTTGCATCTTAACGATCATATTGCGGTACCTGCCACTTCTTCGCCCCTGACTTCGCTACTGCACGCCACCACCTCCAGGAGCTTGCCCTTGGCCATCTTTGCCCTTCCAACAGCCGCCGTCTGTTCATCACCCAACTTGATGCGAATAATACGGATGGCTTCTCTGGCGCCGGGGATCATAACCTTCTCAAAAAGGTTCACGCGTTGAATGACCCTCATCAGCTCCTTTCGCAGCCGAACCTGTTGGTCAAGGATATCGGCCTCGACCTGCGATCGGCTCACCTTGCGAAGGTCCGAAACCGCCTTGTCCACCCACGGCGGCGTTGAAAACAGGCTGTACCGCGGCTCGGCGAATCGAACTTCGCCAAGCATCGGCAGCTTCACTCCCGCGATGTTTATGGTGTGGGTAATCACCTCCGCCGGCGAGGACAGTTCCTTCACGTTGACGCCGGCCAGGTCGTTGAGCAGCGCGCGGTATGGTTCGATCCTCGCCTGCGCCTCGCCCACCGCCGCCAGTGCCCGACGATACATCAACTCGGTCTTCAAGGCCGTCGCCTGAAGCTGCTGCTGCTTGAGCTTGAGCATAGGCAGATACCGCATTGACCTCGCCAGCACGTCGCGCTGAC
>JABMQG010000401.1 GCA_013203365.1 Planctomycetota bacterium
CATCGCCGACGAGTGATGAAGATAAAAGGGACGGCGGCATCACTGATGTCGCCGTCCCATTCATTGCCGATGCAATCATTCCAATGGTTGGCATGGCCAGGCCGAAGGGGCCGCCATAATTTTCATGATTCGTTCATGGCGACCCTAATGGCGCCGTCATAACCGCTCGGCGGCCGATCATAAATCAGCCACGGCCACCCTGGCGACCATTATGTCTTCCTTGTTCACCGAATGCGCGATGTACAGGTACCCGTCGTGCTCGCAAACGTTCGGATACTGATACCCGTAGCAACACCCGAAGCCGTTGTTGACCTGTGAGCTGGCCCACCTGGGTGACGTTTCGTCGCTTCGAATTGCGTAGACCTTCTCGAACCGCCCGCCGTCGGTTCCGATCGCCAGCGTCAGGGGAATCCGTTTGCCGAACCCACCCATAACGCAGTGTTCGCTGCCGGCTTCGGATGGATTTGCGGTGTCCTCGCTGATCCTGGAGTTCCCGCACAGGTAAGGCCTTCCATCGCTGAGTATACCGGTGCTAACCCTTGACCGCGCGTCTGGTATGTCCGAGCGAACAGGGGCGGGGAACGACTTGCCGCCGTCGGTGCTAGCCGTGTAGTACAGCCGATGCGAGTTTGATTCGTCACGGATAACGACGTGGATGACGCCTTTGGAGTCCTGCCAGAAGTTGGGCTCCAGCAGGAAATGCCCGTCAGCCGGCATCGGTATCAGCGTCCGCTCCCAGCGGTCCAGCGACTTTCCGCCGCCCCGGATTAGCACTATCTGCTTGCCTGTATTGTCGTGCCCGCAAGCCAGGTAACTGCCGTCAGCGAGCGGTCTGGGGGCCTCGAACCCACCGAAATTCTCGATTTCTGCCTCGCTGTTGTGCCATTGCCGGCCGTCCCAGGCGTATATCTCCGTGGCGAAATTAGGCCAGATGACCTTGGCGTTGTAGTCGACCCCGTCGTACCTCGCCGAAAAGGCGAACAACTCGCCCTCTCGGTTCCAGAATCCTCCGGAAAAACGAACCCCAAGGACTGGAACGCTGTCGGGCGCCAGCTCCACCACCGGCGCCAGAACGTCCGGTTCGCTCCAGGTCAGTCCGTCCTCGGAGACGGCGTATTCCACTATCTGCCCGGGCGAATCCTCCCGGTAGGCGTGATCGATCCACATGGTGAAGAACAGCCCGTCGTGCCAGGCTATCTGGGCCTGGTGATGGTAGCGGTGCTCGTATTCGCCCGGTAATCGTGCCACGCCTATCTGGACGGGCAGCTTGGGAAGGAGGTTCGGCTGAACCTGAAAAGCACGTGCGTCGGGAGGGTTAAGAGCCATGGATGTTTTCCTTGTCAAGATGTTATTAGAGAGTGGACTCCATGCAGCCAAGGTGACCTATACCCTCAATGGTCCGCCGTGTCAATGATGCCGCCTTGGCCGGGGTCCATACCAATTAGTCAACTTCGTTGACTTGACGGGCCCTGTTGGGCACAATGATCGCTCCGCTGAAGGGGGGCTGCCAGCGTAGTAATCATCGGAGAACAACATGACCGGGCCTGAATTGGAACCGCAGATTCGCCAGCTGCTGAGCGAGCGTGATTTCGCCGCCGTCAAGGCTGTGCTGAGCGAATTGGAGACGGCCGACATCGCAGAGCTGCTGGCTCAGTGCGAGAGCGACGAGCAGGCCCTTGCCTTCCGATTGTTGTCGCTGGAGCAGGCCGCCGACGTCTTCAGCCTGCTGCCGTTGGAAAACCAGGGAATGCTGGTCGAGCATATGTCTCAGGCGTCCGTGGCGGACATCCTGAACGAGATGAGCCCCGACGACCGAACCGAACTGCTGGAGGAAGTCCCAGGGGAGTTGGCCAAGAGGCTGCTGGCGTCTCTGCGGGGTGAGGAAAGGGCAATCGCACGGGCATTGCTGAACTACCCAGCGGACAGCGTGGGTCGCCTGATGACGCCTGAGTACGTTGCAGTCCGACCAGCCTGGACGGTCGAAGCAGTCTTGGAACACATTCGCAAGGTCGCACCGCAGAAGGAAACGGTCAACGACCTGTACGTCATCAACAACGAAGGCAAGCTCCTGGACCACATCCAGCTCCAAGATGTCGTTCTGGCACCAGCGGGCAGCACGGTGGAGTCGCTCATGTCCGGCCCGACGGAGGAACCGTCGCTGATGGCGCAGCAGGATCAGGAAGCGGCCGTGGAACTGTTCAAGAAATACGATACCCAAGTCCTACCTGTGGTCGACAGACGCGGCGTGCTCGTCGGTATCGTCACCGGTGACGACGTGCTGGACCTGCAGGAACAAGTGGACACCGAAGACTTCCAAAAGCTGGCTGGCGTTACCGCTTTGGAAGACCCCTACTTCCAGACATCCTATTTGAAAATGGTGGTAAAGAGACTGCCTTGGCTTACCTTCCTGCTGGCCGCCGAGCTGCTGACGGCCCTGGCGATCGCCTCGCATGAAGACTCCATGCGGGAGCACATCTGGCTGCTCATCCTGTTTATGCCCATGGTGAACGCCTCGGCCGGCAATGTAGGCAGCCAGATGGCCGGGCTGGTCATTCGCGGTCTGGCCGTCCAGGAGATGAAGCTGGGCGACTGGCTGAGAATCGGCCTTCGGGAACTGCGAATGGGACTGACACTTGGTGTCATCCTGGCGGCGATGGCGTGGGCCTCCGCGATCCTGTTCGGCCGGCCTTGGCAGGTGGCGGTCATCCTGGTCGTCTCGATGCTCAGCGCACTTACCATCGCTAACCTTGCCGGTGCGATGATTCCATTGGCGCTCAAAAGAATACGCCTCGACCCAGCCGTCACCTCGGCTCCGCTGATCGCCTCGCTGATGGACGCCCTCAGCGCGGTTATCTTCTTCGGCACGGCGACGGTAATCTTCCATTACTACGGCTGAGGACCGCGAAGCGATCCCTTGCCGTCCAACCTCAACCGACCTCAACCGGTTGCTTGACAACCTGATTCCGCACTCTATGTTGTTGGCATTGCAGATCATTCGGCTTGGCTGTGAAGGGCGGTGGAAATGGCACTGCGGATCGGAATTATCGGCCTGGGATTCATGGGAAAATTTCATTTCGGCGTCTACCAACGGATTGAGGGTGCGAAGGTTGTGGCAATCTGCGACGTGGATGAAATGAAGCTTCGCGGCGACTGGTCCTCTATCGGCGGGAACATAGGCGACGACGGCGGCCAGCAGCAAGATTTGAGCGGCATCCGTACCTATAATCGTGCTGATCGCCTCTTCGCCGACGGCGAAGTCGACGTTGTCGACGTGACTCTGCCGACGCACCTGCACGCCGAGGCCGCCGTATCGGCCCTTCGGGCCGGCAAGCACGTGATCTGCGAAAAGCCCATGGCAAGAACGTCAGCCCAGGCCCGCCGGATGATCCACGCCGCCAGCAAGGCCAGCCGGAGGCTTTTTGTCGCTCATTGCATTCGCTTCTGGCCCCATTACGCCAAGGCACGCCAGGTCGTCATGGCCGGCCAGTATGGCAAGGTCATCTCGGCCGTCTTCACCCGACTTAGCGGGACGCCGATATGGAGCTATCAAAACTGGCTCCAGAATCCCGGCAAGAGCGGACTGTGCGCGCTGGATATGCACATACACGACGCCGATTTCATCCTGTACACGTTCGGCAAACCTGACGCGGTTACTTCACGCGGGTCGGGCTTTCGAAAGGGACGCCTGGACCACATAGTCACCACATACGAGTATCGCGATAATCTCTTGGTCACGGCTGAGGGCGGGTGGGACTACGCCGGCGAGTATCCGTTCAGCATGAGCTTTCGCATCGCGATGAAAAAGGCGGCGATTGCGTTCCAGGGCGGCGAGCTGATGCTTTATCCGCTTGGGGGCCAGGGGAGGAAAGTGGATGTGGACGACGGCGATGCATACGAAAATGAACTGCGGGAGTTTGTACAATGCATCGCAAACGGGCGGGATTCCGAAATCGCCCCGGCCTGCTCGGCCGTGCGCAGCGTACAGTTGGTCGAGGCTGAGATGAACTCGGCGTTGACCGGCAAAAAGGTTAAGGTCAGTTTTTGAGGCGGGCAGAAACATGAAGAATACCAGACAGGTCAGCGCCTGGATGATCAGTTCGGACAAACCTATAGAGCAGGCGCTGAGGGAAGCGGGGGAGTCGGGCTATGACGGCATGGAGCCGGCGTTCGGCGAAGGCGAACTGTCCCCGGGTATCACCGAAGGGCGATGCAGGCAGATACGAAAAGCCGCACGCGATCTGGGTGTAAGCATCGAAAGCCTCGCCACCGGCGTCTATTGGCGGCAGTCGCTGTCGGACACTCGCACATCGGTGCGAGAGAAGGCCATCGCCTTCACCATGGAATACCTTCAGGTGGCAAAATGGCTGGGGGTGAAGGTTGTGCTGATTGTCCCCGGCGCGGTGGACGTGCCGTTTGAGCCCGATGCCAGGGTGGTGCCGTATGCGCATGCGTGGAAATTGGCGACGGACTCGATCCGCAGGTGCCTGCCCGTCGCGGCGACACTAGGCGTGACTATGGCCATGGAGAACGTCTGGAACTTCTTCCTGATCGATCCGATCGCGATGAAGACATTCATCGACCAGTTCCACAGCCCCCGCGTCCGCGCCTACTTCGACGTTGGCAACTGCGTGATCAATGGATACCCCGAACACTGGATTGAAATCCTTGGCAAGCGCATAAACGCGGTGCACGTGAAGGGCTTCAAGCGCCAGGATGGCGCAGGCGGGCTGAGCGGTTTCACCAACGACCTGACGGACGGCGATATCAACTGGCAGGCCGTCGTCAAGGCCCTGAAGAAGATCAAGTTCGCCGGGCCCATCACGGCCGAGTTGCCGCCGGCCGACACGCGTGCCGCCCGACGTACAGCCAAGACGATGATGAAAATCTTTGCCGACTGAGTCAGGCCGATCGGGGTTGCTCTGCGAAGCGATACCGTCATTGGCCAAGGAACCGGAAAATGGAAATAGGCATCATCAATTCGCTTCGCCCGGATCGTTTGCAGGCGATATTTAAGCCGGTTTGCGAATTCGGGTTCAAGACCTGCCAACTGGTCGGTTGGGACGCCTCGCTTTGGACGGACGAGATCGCCGCCAGGGTCATCGAGCAGTCTGGCTCCGCCGGTGTCCGCGTCTGCGCCGTCTGGGCCGGCTACAGCGGGCATGTGGAGTGGGACTTCGTCAACGGCCCCGTGACGGCGGGGCTGGTACCCCGTGAGTACCGTGCCGGGCGAATTGCGGAGTTGAAGAAAGGCGCGGACTTTGCCGCCAGGATCGGTGCGCCGGCCATTATCACCCATTGCGGGTTCATACCGGAGAACATGACCGACCCGCTTTACGACGAGGTCGTCGATGCCATAGCTGAGATTGCCCGATATTGCGAGGGCCTTGGGGTGGGCTTCTGGTTCGAGACCGGCCAGGAGACGCCCGTCGTGCTGCTGCGAACCATCGAACGCGTGGGGACGGGCAACCTCGGGCTCAACCTTGATCCGGCCAATCTCATTATGTACGGCAAGGGCAATCCAATAGATGCACTGGACGTCTTTGGCTCTTACGTTCGCAACGTGCACGTCAAGGACGGTATGCCGCCGACCAATGGCGAGCAGCTGGGAGCGGAGGTCCAGGTCGGACAGGGGAGGGTCCGCTTTCCGGAATTCATCCAACGCCTCAAGGAAGTCGGCTTCGACGGCGAACTAATCATCGAGCGCGAAATCTCCGAAGGTCCGCGCCAAAACCGTGACATCCGCCAGACTGCCGAGGACCTCAGACGCTGGCTGAACGCGTAATCTTATCCATAGTTGCGATTACACGTAGTAACTTTGTCCATGCGCTGCCCCTACGGCCTGCACGGTGGTGCTAATAGCAAGGCATAGGGTAGTAGCCGGAATCGACTGAGATTCAGATACGATCAGTTGGGGAAAATGAGCGCAAACAGGAAGCGGCGCAAGGGAAGGAGACATACCCTGGCGCCGCTTGATACATGTCGCATCCGATGCGGAGGAGAGAGACCCGCATCGCCTCACAGAGCCTAAACAAATTTATATGAAGGCTTCCGGCCCTTTGCAAGGAAAAAATAAAAAAACATCAAAATATATTCCTCCGTTGGAACAGGCAGCAAACGGGGAAATATTGACTTCAAGGGGGCGTAACTGCCATTAACGCTTTATATAAGCTATTGTTACGTTGATCTATCTTGACCGTCTCAACGATCTGTGGGCCCGGTTGAAGCACTTGGTATCATTTTTATTGTAGACTTCTATTAAGTCGACGCCATTTTACCCAGTTTGCCTACACCTTGGAGAGACATGATGCTTAAGCTTGCAACGCGATCTCTTCCGCCCCGCCATCGCTTATCTGCCCGCCGTGGCAGCGTGCTCTTGCTGACCATAATCTTCCTGTTACTGTTTACGGCGCTGGCGGTTGCGTTCAATGCGGCCTCGGACATGAACCTCCGGCAAGCTCACAACTATCAGAACGCGCAAAATGCACAGTTAGCCGCTGAGAGTGGACTGGGCTACCTGCTGAGTTTGCTTGCATATGTAACTGTCCCCGCCAGCGAGGCCGAGAGTGACCTGCTGCTTGCGGTGGCCAACGATCTGGCCACGGAAATCGACGGCACGGCAAACGTGGGCGTCGGCGAGATAACACTGGCCAACGATACCATCTACATTCCTGGAATCCTATCAGGCCCCAACGGAAGGGCGTTTAACGCCGAAATAACCGAGGTGGGCGGCGGGCGTCTGCTTCTGACCGTTCGCGGCGGATGGCTTGGTGCTTCAAGAAAGGTGCAGATTCAATTGCAGCCCGAGATTACCAGTTCACCTGTGTTCGATTTCGGCATAGCTTCTCAGGGCAAGATTCTGCTTGGCGGTGACGGGTCCGTCTTAGGGGTCAACAACCCCGCAGAGGCGGGCATTCTGTCGGCCACCTATAGCAATCCTGAAGCGATCTTGGTTTCAGGCAGTTGCCAAATCGATGGCGACCTGTATACGTCCAATCCCGACAGTTACGTAAAAGTAACGGGCAGTCCGACAGTCGGTGGGGA
>JABMQG010000402.1 GCA_013203365.1 Planctomycetota bacterium
ACCCCAGCCTGTTCGCATAACTGGGCCAGTCGGCGGGTGTTGGCAGACTGGCGACCCCCGAGCACGAACATCACGTCCACCTCGCCCGCCAACTCTATTGCCGCATTCTGCCGACGCCTGGTCTCCGGACATAGCGTGTTGACGACCTTCAACTCCGAATAACCCATGGCCGCTATCCGCCCGACCATCTGGCCGAACAGTTCCGGAGAATGGGTGGTCTGGCAGATGATGCCCAACTTGCCGGTCTTAGGCAATCGGCTTAGCTGGTCGGGCGAGTCGACGCAGATCACGTTGGCGGCATAGCCGATGACGCCCCGAACCTCGGGATGGTGCTCATCCCCGATTACCACCACGTGGTAGCCTTCGCGGTCGAGTTGACGCACGATCTCCTGGGCCTTCTTCACCAGAACGCACGTCGCGTCGACGATGTTCGCGTCCCGTTGCTTGAGAGTCTGGATTACTTTCGGCGGCTCGCCGTGGCTGCGAATCAAAACCGTGTCGCCGGAGCAGGCCTTGCAGGGGCTTTCCAAAACCTTCAGACCGCGCCCCGACAGGTGGTCCACTACCTGGTGGTTGTGGATCAGCTCCCCCAGGCTGTAGATCTTGCCTGCCTCGCCGTGATCCACTATCCGCTCGGCCTGCTCGATAGCCTTCTCCACGCCGAAACAAAAACCCCGCTTTTTTGCAAGCCTCACTTCCATGGTGTTTAATATAGGCCCTGTCTCAGTCTTTCAATCAACCATCGTTCATTCCTGCACCTGCAAATATCGCATAACAGGTCGGCCAAGCCGCCGACGCAGATCGGCCTGAATGGTGATCATCCTCTCTCGTACCGTCCGAATGAACTCCTCAGGTTCCATGGCCCCAGCCTGGTCCGCAGGAATGGGACGACCGAACTCAACGGCAATGTTGCCCGGCCCTGGTAATAGCTGAGTTCGCGGCCAGCACTCGAAGGCGCCGTCGACTACCACGGGAACCGTGACGGCTCCCGAACGACGGGCTAGAAACGCTAGACCAGGCAGAAACGGACCGATCCGACCGTCGCTGGTGCGGGTGCCCTCGGGAAATACCACCACCTGACCACCGGCCTTAATCCGCCGCATAGCCTCCTTCAACGCACCGGAATCCGCGGCGCCACGACGGACGGGAAATGCGTTCGCCGATCTGATCACCCGACCGAAAAAAGGCTTGCTGAACAAAGAAGCCCGGGCCATGTAGTTCATCGACCGGCGAAGCCCAATGCCCACCAGGATCGGGTCCAGAAAGCTCTGGTGGTTGCAGACATACAGCGCCCCACCGACGGCCGGCTCGAATCGCCCATTGTAAATCCGTGTCCGCCACAATGATGCGAAAACACAATGCAAGACCAATCGGCTGAAACGATAAAACAGGTTGGCCGACGGAACCCCTTCGGCAAATCGCATCGCCGTCAATGCCGGGTTAGAATGGCTCGTAACGGGCCGATCGCTCATCGCCTACGCTCCACGCCAGACGCCATGGTCTCTATAACCTGCTCGATCGACATGTTGGTGGTGTCGATCTCTATCGCCCCGGCTGGCTTGGCCAGCGGGCCGTTCAAACGCGTTTCGTCGCGCCGATCACGGGTCAGGATCGCCTGGTAAATCCGCTCGTATTCCGCCTGTTCGCCGTGGGCGACCATCTCTTCGCATCGCCGCCTGGCACGCACGTCAGGTGCTGCGATGAGATAAAACTTAACGTTCGCGTCGGGGAATACCACGGTGCCCTGGTCTCGGCCCTCGGTTACCACTTCGCCCAACTGCTCTGCAAACCGCCGCTGCATATCGACCAAGACCTCCCGCACGCCAGCCGTCCTGGCAATGTAATGAACGTTCTCGGTGACCTCGATCGAGCGAATCTCCGCCGAAACGTCCCTGCCGTCCAGCCATGTGCAAAGACCTGCCCCGTCATTGAGCATTTCCAACTTCGCCCCGCGGGCGCACTGAGCAAGCGATTCCGAATCCCTCAGGGCCACGCCAACCCGTAACGCGCGCAACGTTATAGCCCGATACATCGCCCCGGTATCGAGATACTTCAGTCCAAGCCTGTCGGCCAGACCCCTTGCCGCGGTGCTCTTACCGCTGGCGGCTGGCCCGTCAATCGTGACTACGTACATGGTCGCAAAGAAACTCTCATAAAAACTCTCACAAAAAAACTGCCACCGCCACGCTCGCTGCACAGGTCGGCCCACGCAACACCAATCGGCCGGCTAGTTGTCGGGTTTCCTACACCCTTATAGTCAAATATAGTCAAATCGCCGTCCGGAGGCAAAGCCCCCAACCAGGCAAACCGGCTTGACTCCAGCCGACACAACGGTGCTATGTCTTCAACCGAGTCGGCGACAAGAAAAGCAACGCGAAATCCGCGGCGAGGGAATCACTTCTTTCCGGACTTGTCCAGATGTGACTATCACACCTGTGGGGCGGGAAGACCGCAGCGCCAACCTACTTGTACTCGTCGGCGTCGATCGGCAGCTCAGCAGGTGCTGTGGCCTCGACGACGGGCAAACCTGAAACGCCCAGCGATGACTCTGAAGGCGATTCCCCAGCCGGCAATGTAGAGGCCGGCAGCTTGGGTGTCGGTGCCGGCCTTGATTCCGCTTCCGGCTTGATGTCGCCGGGTTTGGCCCTTGGCTCGCCCTCGCCCTTCAAAGCGTCTTTTTTACCCTTGACGGCGGGTTTGATGGGCTCTCCGCCGGGCAGCATCTCGATTCTCGTGACCTCGATGATATTCATTCGCAGGGCCCAATCGTAACGGCTTGTGCCGCTCAGGCTAACCTTCCAGCCTCTGAGGTCATAGAGCTCTTGCGGTTGTACAGTCCCGCCGGTTGCCTGGAGGAACCCGAGAATGTCGCCGGTGGCTTCATCCCGAATAACCCATCGCTTTGGCGATACCCCATTGCCTGGGAAAAGCATACTGGGGCCTAATCGGCCTGTAAGGGTCATTTCCGTAAGAAGTTGAGACTGGCGGCTGGCGGCAAGATGAATCTGGGCCCTTTCCGCGGCAAGTTCCTGCTGGGTCTGCCGGAGTCGCCGGGCCATCTCGTTTACCTCAGCGACATCCACGACCGTCTGCATCGCCTTGTTGAGGTACCCGATACGGTAGTCTACCAGTGTGGCCAGCGACCCGCCTGCAGGGGCGGCGATCGCCTCGTACATCTCCATCAGCTTGACCAGATCGCGTTGCTCCAAGGGTTTTTTATACTCGGCGACAAGGGCGGTTTCAGCAGCCTGAAAGGCCTTGATCAATTCCGTTGTGTTTGCTGCCGTCGGCTCCTGTGCCGTAAGGCGTGAAACCACCTCCGGGGAAATCGCCTCAGGGGAATCCGCCTGGGTTGCCGCGCCAGACCTTACCTTTGGGGCCGTCTGGACGTACTTGGCACTTATGTAAGCCAACACGCCCGCCGGAGGGACAATGCGATAGTAATCTCCGGCTTCGCCTGTGATAGTGACCTTCTCGCCACTGTCCAGGCTGGTTTGCACCTTGGATAGCTCATTAGGGTACAGGTCGCTTCCGGCTCGGACCTGCACTGCGTTGCCGGTGACCGTGCCGGTGCTCCCGTCGGCCGTAACGTAACGTTTGCTGATCAGGCTGTAGGTGCCTGGCGGAGAGGCGATGGTCAGCCAATCCCCTTCTCGCCCCAACACCTGTACGCGGGCTGGATACGACAGCTTCAGCATCGGGTACCAGTTCTGAGACGGGCCGCTGCGAACGTAAACGTCCTTGCCGGTGACCTGACCCTCTACAGCCTGGCCGATTTGCCCGGCCGCAACACCGCCAATCAGCAAAACGCCGAGCAAAACGAATGTGATTCGCCTCATGGACCCACTCCTTTTTCCCAGGAGTCTAAAATCTAAAACGTTCGCTGTACATGTTGATCTTCGCATCGCAAGCCGATACTCTCGCCGGTGCCGGATGAGACAAAACTTACACCCCTCTACAGCACCAGGAGTTCCATGTCCGTTATCTACGTTCGCTCCGAGAAGCGCGTTAACGAACGGACCATATCACGTTCAACCGCGTCTGTCAACGCAGCCCTTTGCCACCGAAACGATTATAGTGCGCCACGTCGGCTAAGGTGGGCTTGGACGGACGCTCCGGGATCTCCACCGGCTTGCCGA
>JABMQG010000403.1 GCA_013203365.1 Planctomycetota bacterium
AAGCCCGGACGTTCGATGCACTCCTGAAAGCCATTGCCGATGCTTTGAAGATCGTTACCGACCAAGACACACAAGGATGGTTCTCCTCGTGCGGCTATGTTGCAAGATAATCGTGATATGCTCTAATCGCCATTGGGCATCAGGACAGGCCGCCAGCACTTAGACTGCTGCTCGTACGAAGTGCTCGTTCGTCACCTGGAGGTAGTGCTTGCGTGCTATCTCTGGGCTGTTGCCCAGCCACGCCGTCACCACGTGGATGGGGAACGTCTTGGCCAACTCGGTCTCGCGCGTGCTGCGGAGATTCTGGAACATCTTCGGCCAGGGCTTCAATCCGGCCCGCTAAATGAACCTCGTCAACTGGGTGCGGAGGTTCTGGTTCGTGTAGCGGTAGCGCGTGACGATATACCGCTGGCCCGACTCGGCCTGCTCGAAGGCGTCCTGCAGGTATCGCTGGAGTTCTGGGAAGATTGGCACCAGCCGCAAGCCCTTGCCGTCGTGGTGCTCAGTCTTCGGACTGCGGACGATGAAGAGCTGTTTATCCCAGTGGATGTTGGCCCATTCCGGCGGGAGTAGCTCGGATGGTACACACAGGCCACCGTAGTGGGCCAGGGCGAAGATCAGCCGCCATATCATCCGGCAAGTCCCCAAGCAGTCAGGCGGATGAGCAAACACCCAGTCGGATCGGCATTCGTTCATTGGAGTCCGAATGGTCTTCTAATAAGGTTCCGCACGGAGACTCGGAAAAGGCCTGTAAACTCAGGGTCGTTTCGGTCATACTATCGCGCGAAGGCGGCGGCCATCACCTCGGGAGATCTGACGGAATGGAAAGGCAAGATGTCACGCTGAGCATCACGGAACGGGAGTTGTTCTACCGCCTGGGTTGGTTCACACAGGTGCGATGGGCGATGGGGGCGTTGGCCCTACTGGTGCTGCTGGTGGGCTGGTACGTACTGGGGGTGCGGTTCCGCCTGGCGGGGCAGGAACCGACCATGGCCCCGGCGGTGGAAGTGGTGCTGGCTGTATTTCTGTACAACGCCTTGTTCACGTTCCTGGTGCACGTCCTTAGTGCCCGCGGGGGCGGCACGCGAAGACTCACCGTGCAGTTGGCCATGGCGCAGTTGGGTTGCGACATGATCGCTGCCTGCGTGTTGTCGCACTGGACCGGGGGGGTCGAGAACTTTTTCATCATCTTGGTGCTGCTGCCACTGGTGATCGCGACCGAGCTGCTTCCGGTGAGACTGGCGTATGCCACGGCGGTGGTCGCCGTCTTGATGATCCATGGCTTGGCTTGGGGCGAGCAGCAAGGGTACCTTCAGCACGTGTATGTCGAGTGGCCTGGGAAGACGGCCAGCCAGTATGCAGACCCCTGGTACGTCCTGGAGGTCACCGGCGCGCTAACGGTGACGATCTTCGCCATCGTTCTGGTGGCCTCTTCGATCTCCAAGAGGTTGCGGAACCGCGAGGCGGACCTGCAGGAGGCCTTCCTGTTCCTCCGACAAGCGGAGGAGGCCAAGAGCTTCTTCATGCGTAAGGTCACCCACGAGATGCGGGCGCCCCTGTCGGCCATTTACACCATCCTGGGAACAATCGAGCACACCTGCGAGGGCCTGGGCGATGAGCAGCGGGAGATGATAGCCCGGGCGCAGAAAAGGATGCGGGGGCTGATGGATCTGGTGGACGATCTTCGGAAATACTCGCGACTACGATCCGGCGGGACCCCCTTCCGACTGCGGGTAGTCTCTCTGGAAGACGTGGTCGTGGAGACAGTTAAACTGTTTCGGCCGCGGGCGGCGGCGGCCGGCGTGTCGCTGGGCTGTCAGACGGTCCCTGCCGTCCTGGAGGCCGATGAAGAGATGCTCAGCGAGATGGCGACGAACCTGGTTAGCAACGCGATCCAGTACACCCCGCAAGGCGGGAGCGTTGAGGTGAGGCTGACCGCCGGCCAACAGGAGGCCGTGTTGACGGTGTCGGACACGGGCATCGGCATCAGCCCAGAGGCGAGCGACGGCATCTTTGAGGAGTTTTACCGTTCTCCGGAGGCTCGAAGGCTGCTGCCGGAGGGCAGCGGGCTAGGCTTGGCGATCACCCGGCGGATCGTGGAGCTCTATGGGGGCAGTATGAACTTCCGGGCGTGCGAGGGTGGCGGCACAGTATTCACGGTGCGACTGCCCTTGAACCGCAAGCCCCCAGACTTGGCTCAGCGCCAAGCTGACTGAGTGGTTCTGGAACGTTACGGTTGGCCCGTGCGCCTATGGCAGCAGAAGGCGGAATGCCTGGAGGATCAAGGAAACGGCCTGGCGGACGGGTTCGCTGAGCGTTTGGCCCAGGGCCAAACGCTGGGGCTGGACGGCCAGCACCGCCACGCGGCAGGGGTAGACTGCCTGCAGCAGGTCCAGGAACCCCAGAGGCGCCGGGCCGTGGGCGGCCGGCCCGCCGGCAGAGATCTTGTCCATGGCAAGGAGGTCGACCGACCCCGGCGCGGCTCCGAAGTCCACGGCATCAACCAGGATCAGCGAACAGGGGCGATGCCGGGCGATCTTTATCAGGAAGCTTTCGGGAACGGTCTGGGCGTCGTGAACCTCCCAGGGCCCAGAGGGAAACTTTCTGGCCACAGCCGGACCCAGGCCGTCGTCGCCGCTCAACTCGCTTCCCACGCAGACTACTGCCAGCGGTGGGCGGATGAACTGTAGCAAGTGCTCCGCCAGGTGTTCGGCTGTGGAAATGCCGGCGTGAGAAGAGGTCTCGCCGGAATGACACGGTCGGGAGATCGGCCCAGACGAAGGGGCGTCCAGCCCGTCCATCGGGTTACTCTCCCCACAGTTCGCGGACGACGGTGGTACGCCGGCATGCGGGACAGAGGACTCGCATCATGTCGTTTCGGGCCAGGGCCGGTTCCGCCGTCCGCCCGGCGTCGGGGGCCGCTAGCTTCATCCCCCCGTCCGCGAGCACAATGAGCGTCGGGTTGGCGTAGGCCTTGGCGCCAAGCCTCCGGGCCACCCATTGCAGCTGCTTTCGCGTGCCAACAGCCTCGCCGCAAGCCTCACACAGGACTAGCTCATACTGGACGCTCTGCGTGCAGCTCTTGCGGTCCAAGGTGGCCAGGCTGTACGTCTTGGTCATCGTGATGCCGGTCTTGGTCGCGCAGTTCAACTCACACTGGCCGCAGAAGATGCACTTGTCCCATCGCTGCGTAATTTTACGTGTGGGCGGTGTGGTAAGCCGGTCGTCGCAAGTGCAAATGGCTAGGGCTGGACAAACTTCCGCGCAGGCGCCGCAGCCGATGCAGTCGTCGGCGTTGAACTTCGGCAGGCCGCGGAATCCGTCCGGGGGCGTGTGCGGCTCGAAGGGATACTTGCTAGTAAACGGGCCGAAGAGCACCGCCCGCAAGGCTTCCTTCAGTTCACGGAGCTTTGGTTTCCTCACGGTCGGCTGCTCCTTTCTGGGTCGGCTGCTGCTGGATCTGGTCGGCCCGTGGGCCGAAGGCATCCTCCACGCTTTCCGGCCACAGCTTCACGCCGGACAGGTACGCTCCGCGGCAGATCGCGTGCGCTCCTACAGGGCTCGTCAGCAGCACGAAGGCCGCGCAGATCAGGGCCTTGATACCCATCGGGACGCTGGTGCCGCTGAACCCGACAAACGCCACGCCCAACAGCAGCATGCAGGTGCCAAGGGTGACGCACTTAGTGGCCGCCTGGGCGCGGTTGTACACGTCCGGCAGGCGGATCAGCCCGACGCATCCCAACAGGTCAAACGCCAGTCCCACGCCGATGATCCACCATGCGACGTCAAGCATCATACGACCTGCCTTCCAGGTACTTGGCCAATGCCAGGGTGGCCACGAAGCTGATTAGAGCCCAGGCTATGGCGATGTTCATGTAGTAATCCCGACCCGTGGCGAGGGCCATGATGCAGCAGAAGCCCACGATCAGGGTTCCCAGGATGTCGATGGAGACGGCGCGGTCCGGCGCGGTGGGCCCGCGCCCGATCCGGTACAAGCACAGAACCGCCGACAGCAGCAGCACCGCAAAGGCGATCAGTTCCAAACAGCTCATTCAAAGATCCTCCTCAGCAGCGGCTCGAAGGTGCCGCAGATTTCCCGTGAACGTTTGGCTATGTCGCCCGGAGGCACGTTGATACAGTGGATGTATAAGTCCTGCCCGTCGATGTCGATCGTCAGCGTCCCGGGGGTCAGCGTGATGCTGTTGGCCAGGAAGGTCTTGGCCATATCGCCGGTCAGGGTGGTGCGGATGCGAACGATGCCAGGCCGAATAGGTACGTCCGGGTGCAGCACGCGGAAGGCCACGTCCAGGTTGGCCCGCACGCAGTAGTACAGGAAATAGGGAACATACAGTATAAAGAACAGCCACCGCTTGGGGCTGAAAACCTTGTGGAGCTGTTCAGGGTAGATGTCGCCCAGGTACGTGCCGACAAGTAAGGCGAAGAAGGCACCCGTGCCAATGACCAACGGGTCCAGGGACCACATCAGTAGCATCCACAGGGCGAAGACCAGAAAGAGGCATAGCAGCCATTTCATGGCGCACCTCCCAGACCGAGCGCCTTGGTGGTTTGGAGGAGGACGTCCCCCGCCGGCCCCAGCAGGTAGTCGCGCAAAGGCACGACGGCCAGCCCTGCGACGACGCAGATGATGGCCAGCAGCACCACGCCCAGACACATCAGCACCGGCGCCTCGCGTGCGCCGGCGGTGGCCGGCCCGGGCTGGCCTTCCAGTGCATATCTTTGCACCTTCACGAAGCTCACCAGCGTCACCAGGGCCACCAGGGTCGCTGCCACCGCCAGTGCCGGATGCCCCGCCAGAACCAAGGCGACGATGATGATGAGTTTGGAGAAGAACCCGTTGAACGGCGGTACGCCCGAGATGCTCAAGGCCCCAATGCGGCAGCAGAAGCTGGTGACCGGCATCCGCCGGACCAACCCGCCCATCTCCGGCAGTGCTCGTGTGCCGGTCTGCTGCTCGATGGATCCGCTGGTAAGGAACAGCAGGCTCTTGAAGGCCGCATGGTTCAGAAGATGGAAGAGCCCGCCGAAGATGCACAGGCCGGCCAACTCCCGGGCGCCCCCACGGGCGAGCACTTCCGCGCCGACGCCCAACGCCAACACCACGTAGCCCATCTGCGAGATGCTGTGGTAGGCCAGCAGTCTCTTAAAGTCCCACTGCCCGACAGCCAGGAACACACCCAGGACCATGGATGCCACCCCCATCGCAATCAGCACGGTGGCATAGGGTTGGGACGGCCCGAAAACATTGAAAACCAACCGAGCGAGGGCATAGACGCCGCTAACCTTGATCAGGACGCCGGAGAGCAAGGCCGAAATGGGAGCCGGCGCGGAGGGGTGCGCATCGGGCAGCCAGGGATGGAAGGGCACCATGGCCGCCTTCATCGCCAGTCCGCCCAGCAGGCACGCCGCCGCCAGCAGGACCGCCGGCGACGTGGCGCCCACGGTCGGCAGCAGCGCCGCCACGCGG
>JABMQG010000404.1 GCA_013203365.1 Planctomycetota bacterium
CGGCGGGCAGTGCATGCCCAGCTTCCTCCAGACCGATCTTATCGTTAGTGCATCACGCGTGGTGCTGCTTTTCGACCAGCTGCTCGATCCCAATCGGGGCTACGGCGGAAGCCAGCAGGATCGCAGCGCGGGCAAATACTGCGGCAGCTACCCCAAGTCATTCAGCGTCCGCCACTCGAAAGACAGCTCGGGCATGGGCGGATCCATTCTGTATTGCGATTACAGCGTAAGGTGGGTTGAAACGGTTTGGAAAGACGAATGGGCCGATGACCTTCAGTGTCCGCCCAGGGACGATCCGGACTGGTTTCCATATCCTGTTAAGACTTATTGACAAATGCTCACAAGTTAAAGGAGAGGGCTATGAAGTGCTGCAAAGTTATGCCGTTTGCGTTGCTCTTAGTGACCATGGTGTTGGTGGCGACTGCCGACAGTGCGCCTACCTCGTTGTCGATCTACGATCTCCAGTACACCATCTCCGGCGACGGCGGCAGCAGTTGGAATGGTAACGTGGTTGACTGCCTCGGCGGGATCGTAACACACAAGTTTGCCGGGTCCAAGCCCAAGCTCACCTTGCAAGACCCTGCCAAGCCCGACGGCTGGGGCGGCATCCAGATCAAAGACTGGACGGGTGGTACGCTGTTCAATAATGCCTCGGTGGGCGACTGGGTGTCCGTTACGAACGTTGCGGTGGAAGAGTATCGCGGCAACACCATACTCAACTACGACAGCAACAACAGCCCCTCTTACGAAGTGGTCTCCACCGGCAATATCCTGCCGGCGCCACTGCCGGTGAGCCTTTGGCAGATTGCCTCGCCCATCGAAGGGCCGGTGGGTGAATTTTACGTCACCGGCCACAGCGCTGAGAAGTACGAGGCGATGCGGCTGACGGTTGAAGACGTGGCCGTCACGGCGATGGACCTGGGCAAGGCCATGGACAACTACGTCCTCCAAGGCACGGGCGGCAGCTGCTGGGCCAGCGACTACATGAACGCGCAGGTCGGCAGTAATTACTACCATCCATACATTGCTGTTGGCCAGACGTTCCAAAGCGTCACGGGTATTATCGAACAGTACACCAAGGTCGAAAACGGCTGGGATTACTACCAGTTGCTGACGACCGACACAAGCGACCTGGTCGTTCCGGAACCTGCTTCGCTCAGCTATCTGCTGGCCGTGTCGATTGCGGGCGGCCTGAGGCGGCGAAGGCGGGTGCAGAGCAACCCACTTTGCCGTTGACAGGCGTCGGCTTTTCGCAAAGATGTCCGTGGAAGGCGGGTCGGAAAGAATATTGAAAGGCGACTGGCGATGAAACGGCAATACATTGTCGGCATACTGTTCTTCAGCGCCCTTTGGGGTCTGTCTGAGGCAGTGTTGGGCGGCTGGATATACTCCGCGCATATGCGCCATGCCGGAGCGGTGATCTTGACCGTTATTGGATTTGCGATTCTGACGCTGGCGCGAATTCACGTTCCCCTGCCCGGAGCTTCCACGGCCATCGGGGCACTGGCGATGCTGTTCAAGTTCCTCAACGAGCCGTTCTTCGCCTGCCATCTGCTGGCCATTTTTCTGCTGGGGGTTGCGTACGACCTGGTGTTCAGCTTGGCCGGGGGACGGAACAAGGCTCTGATCGGCCTTGGTGCGACCTATCTGGGCTTTGCGATGTTCGCCCTGATAATCACGTACGTGGTCCGCTATTCCTACTGGATCGATGTCGGCTGGCCAAAGGTCGTGCATTACGTGGCCTTTGTCGGCACGATTACCGCCCTGTGCAACGCCGCTTGCGTGCCGTTGGCCGACTACCTTGGCCGAAGCCTGTCCAAGGGTACGGTTACCAAGACCTACCTGCGAGTTTGGGGCTTCCGGGCCACCTCGTTTGTGACGGCCGGTCTGTGGGTAGTGGCGATCATGCGGCAGTTGTGGGGCCATGCCTGACGAGCGGAGGATGATCCTCTTCGCAGGCCCGAAGCACTCGGGCAAGACCACCGCTGTCGGCAGAATCGTCGAACGGCTGCGGAACGAGGGTTTTGCGGTAGCCGGCGTGTTGGCGCCGGCTCTCTACGAGGAAGGTGTGCTGGCGGGCTTTGACGTGTTGGACCTGTCTACGGGCCGGCGGATGCGGGGACTTCGTCGAGTTGAACACGGCAAGTCGGCGGATGTCGGCCAATTCGCATTTGACGACGAGGCACTTGACCTCGGCCAAGCGGCGCTGGCCGACGAGGCGGCATTTCGAGCCGATCTTGTCGTTGTCGACGAGTTCGGTCCGCTGGAAAGGGGCGGCGGCGGCTGGCGGGTCGGCGTGGATAATCTGGCACGCTCGGCTGCCGGCATGTTGATGCTGGTCGTCCGGGAGGAAATAGCCAATCTGGTGCGTGAACTGTATCCTTCGCTGGTCAAAACAGTTATTCTTTCAAGGCGGCCCGACGCAGCCGAGGCCATAATCGCCTTGCTCAAATCAAGACACCCAGACCGTCACACCTGACGGAACAACTGACCACGCCGACGTTCGCCTGGGGCTTTATTGAATCGTAGACTCCCCTATGTAGTCGTGCGTTGCAGGCCTGGTCTGTTGCGCCGGCCCGCCCCACCCGTAGCGTTTGTGCAGACCCGGGAGTATGAACCATGAAGCAAGTGACCGTTTCCGACGAACTCTACGATCAGCTGAAGGATTTCATCGTCGATCCGTTTGACGACACGATCCAGACGGTGATCGGCCGGCTTATAGGCATCACTCACAAGGCCCGCGACCGCTGGCCTAGCCTGGGCCCTGCCAAGGAGACTCGTATGAGGGCCGCCGAGGTGGGCGTCGAAGCCGGCCAGATGCCGGATGAAGTTGATGACATCGTTCAATTCAAGTCCCGTGACGTAGGCGACCCCACCGTTATGTGAGATCTGCCGGCAAGAAAGACTTGCCTGATCTTCACGACACGTGAGGGACATTATAGAGGCAGGGGTTTTTCACCCTGCTTAGAGGCCCGATAGCACAAGACCCTTGTGCCAGGCAGGGGATCCATCGGTCGTTGACTACAGGAGTAAGAATCTATGGATGCTGGGCTATATGCAATCGCCTGCTGCTCCAGATGCTGGTTTTTCTGCTTTACTTAGCCCTTGGCGCAGGCGACGGTATTAGCCAGGAGCATGGCGACGGTTACCGGGCCGACGCCGCCGGGGACTGGAGTGATGGCCGAGGCTATCTCTTTGGCGGCTTCGAAGTCCACGTCGCCGACGGTTTTTATAGCTGTCTTGCCCTTTTCGTTTTTCAGCGGCTCGCCGTCTTGATCGAAGCCGATCGGTATGCGGTTGGTCGCCACGTCGATGACGATGGCGTCTTTTTTGAGCATGTCGGCCTTTATCAGCGGCGACAGGTCGGGCAGTGGCGGGTTTTGGCCGGCCTTTTTTTTGCGGTTGTAACCGAGCCAACGTGCCTGCGAGACGCCGGTGGCCACGATGAGCACCTCCGCCCGGCGGGTGTGGGAGGCGAGGTCCTTGGTGGCGACGTGGCAGACGGTGACGGTGGGCGATTCGGTAAGCGATTGCAGCAGGATGACAGCCGCCGGCTTGCCGACGATTTCACTGTGCCCGACGACGACGATCTCTTTGCCGGCCAGGAGCGGGCAGGTTCTCTTGAGTAGTTCCACCGCCGCCTTTGCCGTGCATGGCGCGACGACCTCGTCGCCGAAGAACAGCCTGCCCAGGTTCGCCGGGTGCAGGCCCTCGACGTCTTTTCGCGGGTCGATGGCGGCCTGTGCGGCACGTGCGTTGAGCTGGGTCGGCAGGGGCATTTGGAGGATGATGCCGGTAACGGCCGGGTTGTTGCCCAGGGCTGCCAGCCGGGCCAGCAGGGCCTCTTGCGAGGTATCTTCCGGCAGGTTCAGCAGCTCGTAGTCGATCCCCACGGACTGGCAGGCCTTGGCCTGCATGTTGGTGTACAGTTTCGAGGCCGGGTTTTCGCCGACCTGGACTGCCGCGAGGTGGGGCTTCCTGCCGGCCTTGGTCAACTGGTCGGCATCCTCGGCAACTTGCTTTCTGATGTCCTCGGCTACGGCTTCTCCGTCGATAATCCTGGCGGTCACTGCAATCTCCTCAACTTAGTTCGGCTTTTTCTATGATATCCGGCACGCAATGGTCCCAGCCGAGGGTCATCAAATGCGCCCCCTGGCACATGGGTTTCATTTGGCGGATCAACTCGCCCGCGATGTCTGTGCTGACCTTCTGGCGGTCTTCCTTGGCGGAGTCGGCGAGACGCTGGATGATCTCATCCGGCACGACGACGCCTGGGACGCTGCGGTTCATGTACTTAGCCATGGGGGCAGACTTCAGCAGCACTATGCCGACCATCACCGGAATCTTGATGTGCCGGATCGATTTCATGAAGGTTTCGAAGGTCTTGGGGTCATACACCGCCTGTGTCTGGACGAACTGGGCGCCGGCGGCGGCCTTTTTCTCCAGCTTGATTACCTGTGCCTCGGGCGTCGGCGAACCTGGTGTGGTGCAGCAGCCTTTGAAGAACTTCGGGACGCCGTCCAGCTTATTCGGATTGCCCTTGGTGTCCAGCCCCATATCGGTGCCCGCCTCCAGGGCACACATGGCCTGGAGCAGCGAGACCGAGTCCAGGTCGTAGACGGGTTTTGCATCCTGATGGTCGCCCATGACGACGTGATCGCCGGTGAGTGACAGGACATTTTCGATGCCCAAGGCAGCGGCGCTGAGGAGGTCCGACTGAAGGGCCAGGCGGTTGCGATCGCGGCAGACCATTTGGAAGACCGGCTCAATGCCGAGGTCGATAAGCATGTGGCAGACCGCCATGGAACCGAGGCGCATTACCGCGGTCTGGATGTCGGTCACGTTGACGGCTGCGACGCGGCCCTTCAGGTATTGCTCGGCCTCGTGGAGACAAGGGCCGACATTAATTCCCTTGGGCGGACCTATCTCCCCGGTTACCACAAAGGCGCCGGAGGCGAGCTGTCGTTGAAGTTGACTCATTCCACTTCTCCATTTATTGGCGTCAATGATTCAGAAGCCGCGGCTCAGTGGGCCTCTTTTGTTGCCGCGGCCTCTTGCTCATCCACTTCCAGGGCGTATCGCATGGTTCGGCGAATGGCGTCGGGGATGGCCAGCTTTCGGCTGTCTCGCGGGTCGATCATCCGCCGCATGTCGTCCAGGCGGTTCAGCTCCTTCAGGCGGTCGTATATCAGCTTCCACCCGCAGGGATGCTCGGGAGAAACCTCGCACGAGCCGTCGTCACACGTGCCACCGCACTGCCCGTTGACCAGACTCTTGGCGCACAAGGTTATAGGGCACAGCCCGCCGGTGTATGCCAGGACGCAGTTGCCGCACTGCCCGCATCGCTCGGACCCGGGCCAAAGGCCCTGGTAGTCTCCCAAGCAGGTGGTATCGAGCCCCGGGACGGCCCGGCGCGCGACCATGTTACCCACGGCCTGCACGCCCACGCCGCAGGAGCCGACCAGGACGGCGTCGGCAGCGAGTATCTGCTCGGCTTTGCGGGAGAGTTTGAAACCCACAAGGGCCTTGTTGCACAGCAGCTCGATCAGGCAGCTGCCCGTAATCTTCTTGCCGGCCGCGGTGAGTGCGCCGGTCATTTCGTCGATCCACGGCTGACCGCCCACGTCGCAGCCTACCGGACAGCCGGTGCATCCGATGATGAAGACGCTGCCGGCGTCTGCGAGCGATTCGATGACCTTTTCCACTGGTTTTTTTTCGGTGGCATTCATCTATTCTTACTCCCACGTACGGCCTGGGCCGACAGATACTACCTCAGCGGCCTTGTTCAATGTGGTATCGGTATAAGGGTCGGCCTGAGAGAGGGCGACCTTGGCCGGCGAGGCCGTTCCGGGCCCGGCGTATCGATCCAAATAGCGAGAGATAACCTGCACGAGCCTTTCCACGGCATCGGCAACCGGGCCGCTGAGGCCTTCGCCCCAGGCGATAGTGGCCGGCTCTATGCCGAATATCGTCACGTCGGTGAACTCATAGCCTGCGATGGCCTGCATTCGCAGTGCCGGTATGACGCTGATTTCGTGCAGCGACATTGCCGTCGCAGCTGCCGCCGGCGGCGAGGTCAGCTCGGTAAGGTTCAACTGATATATGCTGCCGGGTCGGCCCCCGCCGGCAACGGCGTCGATAATGCCGAGCGGCTGGCCGGCCTGCAAATCGCAGAGCACTTCGCTGAATGCAAGTCCCGCGTCGATCAGGACGGCCCGGCTATCCAGCCCGCGGCGGCGTAATACATCGACGGCCTTCGGGCCTGCGCCGTCATCGCGCATCAGCACGTTACCCACACCTATGATCGCCGGCGGAAGGTTAGACAACACGGCCGACTCCAATGGTATCTCCGCGTGCGGTCAGCATGTGAACGCTGCATGCCAGGCACGGGTCGAATGAACGGACAATTCGAACGACCTCAAAGGGATTTTCGGCGTCTTTGACAGTCGAACCTATCAGGGCATGCTCGATCGGCCCCGGTGTGTCGTCGTCGCCGCGTGGGGAGCCATTCCACGTGGTGGGGACCACGAGCTGATATCGGTCTATCTTTTTGTCCTTGATCTGTAGCCAGTGCCCGAGCGAGCCGCGTGGCCCGTCGAGCAGCCCGACGCCTTCGGCTTCTTCCGGGATGCTCAGCTCCACGGCCGTCGGCTCACCGGCAGTAAGCTCCTCCAGCCAGCCGGCCATGGCATTGCAGAGCTGGCGAGTCTCCAGCGCCCGGGCCAAATGCCTGCCGAGAACGCTGTGAAGTTTTTCTGCTGACAGGCCCGCGGCCGACAGGGCCGCATTCACGTCGGCCTTGACGTCGGCACAGCCGGCAGCGTAGCCCACCAGGGTCCTGGCTAGCGGACCGACCTCGGCCGGCTTGCCGTCGTATCGTGGCGCCTTAATCCAGGAGTAGGCCCCTTCCTTTTCAGGCGAGGGGCATGTGGTGCCTTGGCTGGGGTGGCCGGAGCAACTGTCTTTGTAGCGGGAGAAACTAACCTGTTCGCTGATCAGGCCGGCGTCGACCTTATGGAGCTTTCCGTTGGTATCGAGCATGCCGGCCGCCAGCAGGCGTTTGCGCTTCAGCGGGTCTGTCTGGCCGCTTTCCAGGTCGAACGTGCCGTAGCTGAGGTACCGCTTACACCCAGCGCCGAAGTCGAAGTGGTCGCCGTATCGACTGGCCACCAACATAACGGATGGGATGTAGGCATCTTCGACAAAGGCCCGCACTTCCGCCAGCTTTCCGGAGAAGGCGGCGATCTTGTCCGCCGACACCTCGCTGGTCACACCGCCTGGTACGATGCCGACGTCGTGAGGCATCTTCCCGCCGAAGATAGCCAGCATCTCGTGTGTGGTTCGGCGGACGTGCAAGGCGCGGAGGTAGTTGCGAACCAGCTGCTGGTTCTCCTGCTTGGTGCAGCGGTAGTCGCCCTCGTAGCGAGGCGCGAACGGAGCCAGGTCGCCTCGTTCGAGGAAGGTTCTGGCAGCGGTCAGGTCGCTTTCGTCGCCATCGTAGTCGGCCAAGGCCGTAACGTCGGCGTAGTCCAGGGCAGCGAGGGTAAAGAAATGCAGGATATGCGATTGCACGAAGTTGCTGGCGAGCATCAGGTTTCGCACTACGCGGCCGTTCTTGGTGATCTTAAGGGCAAGTCCGAGCGCCTCATCCAGTGCCATTGCCGAGGCGGACGCATGGACCACAGGGCAGACCCCGCAGACCCGTTGGACCAGCCGAACGGCGTCCAGGGGATGTCGGCCTTGCATGATCCGCTCGAATCCGCGAAACATCGTCCCGGAGCATCGGGCATCTCTGACGAGGCCGCCGTCAACGACGACCTCGACCTTCATGTGCCCTTCTATGCGGGTGACCGGATCTATTACAATTGTCTTGCCATTTCCAGCTTTCATGACGATTCCTCTGTAAGCTGCAAGTTATCGCGAAACCGCCCCGCCGACGCGGAGGTTTTCCAGTCGGGCCTCGTTAATTTTCTCGTACAGCGGGCTGAGGCGATCGGGGAAGCCCGGCTCGACGCAGCCGTGACAGGGGCTGCCGGCGCCGATGCACCAATTGGTCCCACTATTAAACATTCGCTTGGGGCAGTCCGCGTAAGTAACGGGGCCCTTGCAGCCCAGTTCGTACATACAGCCAGGCTGGCCGAAGGCCCTGGCGAACTTGCCGGCGTCGAAGTCGGCTCGGCGCGGACAGGTTTCGTGGATCAGGGCGCCGAAGAACTCTGTCGGCCGACCGAGCTCGTCCACCTTTACCGCGTCCAGTCCATACCGCATGACGGCTGTAAGCGTGCCGATCAGCCAATCCGGATGAGGCGGGCACCCAGGTATGTTTATGACCGGTTTGTTGATTTTCTCGCGGGCCAACAGTTCGGATATGCTTACCGCGCCGGTGGGATTTGGGTGGCCTGACGGGATACCGCCGAACGCCGAGCACGTGCCCATCGCGACCACCGCCATCGCCGACCGCGCCAGCTCGGCGGCCTTTTGCGACATAGGCACCTCTCGGCCGGCCTTTTCGCCGATAGTGGCGAACAAGGGGTGGCCCAACTGGATGGAACCATCGACGACAAGCAGGTAGTCGTCGCCGGCCGTATCGGCCAGCACGTCGATGACTTGTTGACCCTGCCCGGCCATAGCCGGCATCAGGAATCGCACGCTGACGTGCTTGCCTGGTGTCAGTTCCCTCAGCAGGACGGTATGTATGCTTGTCGAGAACGAATTCAGCAGAGAAACAACGCAGCCCGTGCAGGCCGCCCCTTGAAGCCAGATCACGGGCACTTCAATTACCTGAGCCATCTCTTGCTCCTTCAAACTCAAACATGCAAACCTTCAAACCGCCTCGCC
>JABMQG010000405.1 GCA_013203365.1 Planctomycetota bacterium
CCTTTTGCTTACTTGCAGGTTGACTTAAGTCTCCGGTATAATGCACATGGTACGCTTAAGTTTCATGTTTTACTGTAACTGTTCAGCCATCTGCAGTAAGTCCTTATGGAGCAAGGAGTTAAATTTTCCTTGCGCTGGTGATGCGACTTCTGTATATATTGGCGCATGGACGCCACGGTCGCGATCGACGGCAAAGCGGAAGCGTTGGTCCAGGCGGCTTTGCAGGGCCGACTCACCGAGAGGCAGGCGGAGCAATTGGCCAAGCATCTGGCCGGCTCCGAACCTGCCCTTGTGAAGTTCGTGCTGCTGGCGGTCGTGGGTCGCATCGCGGAGTTGAGCGCGAAGCTGGATGCGGGCAAGACGCCGGACCCCTCGACCCCGTCGGGTCAGGTGCCCATCTACACCAAGCCGAACACCTCGAAACGTCGACGCCGGCCCGGGGCCAAGCCCGGTCACGAGGGGACACGACGTCCAAGCCCCCAACAGATCGACCACCAACAGGAACACCGGCTGGAGCGTTGTCCCGGCTGCGGCGGCGGGCTTCAGCGTTGCCGCCAGACGCGGCGACGGATCATCGAGGACATTCCCGAGGACATCCGGATCGAGGCGACCGAGCATACGATCCACCGCGATTGGTGCCCGCGGTGCAAGAAGCACGTCGAGCCGGTCGTGCCCGACGCGTTGCCCAAGGCGACGGTGGGCCATCGGGCGGTGGCGCTCACCGCCTGGCTGCATTATGGGCTGGGCGTGACGATCGACCAGATCGTCGACGTGCTCGGCTATCATCTGCATACGAAGCTGTCGCGGGGCGGGCTGGTGGCGACCTGGCAGCGTCTGGCGACCATCCTTCAAGAGTGGTACGAGCAGATCGCCCGGGAATCGCTGCGGTCGGCCGTGCTGCATGCCGACGAGACCGGCTGGCGAGTCAACGGCCAGGGGTACTGGCTGTGGTGTTTTGCGAATCGCTATTGCTGCTATTACATGATCGACCGCAGCCGCGGCAGCCCCGCGTTGGAGAAGTTTTTCACCGACTGTTTCGACGGGACGCTGGTGACCGACTTCTGGGCGGCTTACGATTCGGTCTGGGCCAACGAGCGTCAATGCTGCCTGCCGCACCTGCTGCGCGAGCTGGAGCGTGTGGACCGGACGAACCGCTCCGCCCAGTGGCTCGCCTTTGCCAAGAAGCTGCGTCGCCTGGTGCGCGACGGCATCCGCCTGCGCAAGCGGCCGGACTTCTCGCCGGAGCGTTGCGCGTCGCGCATCCTGCGGATCGACGGGCGTCTGATGGAGTTGGCGAAAGCCCGATACGCGGATTCCGATGCGCGTCGGCTGGCCAAGCGGCTTCTGAAGCATTGCGATCGGCTCTTTACGTTCCTGGATTACCCGGAGGTGCCGTTCGACAACAATCTGGCTGAGCGAATGCTCCGCCCGGCGGTCATCCTTCGTAAGGCCAGCCAATCGAACCGCAGCGAAAAGGGGGCCGCCACGCAGGCCATTCTCATGAGCGTGTTTCGCACCTTGAAACTTCGTGGCCACCACCCGATCGACACCCTGGTTTCCGCCCTGAAAACCTACGTCACCACCGGCCAATTGCCCCCACTCCCAGGCCCAGACACGACAGATGGCTGAACAGTTACGTTTTACTTATTGCAATTGTGGAGGACCACAAATGAGTGACGCGACCCAAACATTGGCTATGGACGGCGCGCCCAGCAGCACGGACCTTAGTCCGTTCATATCGGCGCGCGAACTGGCCCATCGCTGGTCGTGCTCGGTGTCCGCTGTCCGGCGCATCTGTCATCACGCCGGGATCACGACATTCCGGCTTGGCGAGGGACGGAACGGAATGCGGCGCTACAGCCGCAAGGAGGTACTGGAGTTTGAGAAGGGTAGGCAATTGCGGCCCGAGGCTGCGGGATCTACGGGGAAGTGTGCTAGGAAATCATTGGAGTAAGAAAGAAAGTGGCCGGACCTATGGTGGTGTTATGAGCCCCAGGTTGCCGGCCAAGAATTAGGAGAACTTGTCTATGGGTATTGTACCAGAAGAAGAAGAGTGGCGCTACGGAAATCCGGAAGTGGATGAGAGTTTACCGGCCAGCCAGGACCCATCCCTGTTGCGTAAGGAACGTGTGGACAGCGAGAGGGCGGATGCAGTCGTGCACGATCTGCCAGAGGTGCCAGACGGGATAGAAGGCCCAGCGCACAGGGCGCGATTTGCAGACGATTTGCAGCCGTCTTACAGGGTTTCGGGCCCGATTTGCAGCGATTTGCAGGATTTGCAGGGTTTTCCCAAAACTTCTGATTTGGGGGAAGAAGATGAGAGCCTTGAAGCTGGTCAGGGTCGTCGCGGGGAAGAAGTTATTGACAAAAAGCTGCAAGACGTGCAAATCGGTGCAAGACGGCTGCAAAACGGTGCGGGACCGCTGCAAGTCGATGGCGCCGGCCTGCAAGACGGCGCGGATGACCAACCACCACAGCGCTTGGAGACCACGATTCCTGGTGTGGTGCGGGTGCGCAACCGCACGCAGCCCGCCGACACGGCGCAGGCGCTGGAGCGGCCGAACCTGCGCGAGCTGCTGCACACCTGCCCGGCCAACATGCCTGAGGCAATCATCAATCTTGCCGAGGCTGACGCGTGGGTGCTCGACATTGATAACCACGAGGGGCAGCTGAGCCGCAATGTGGTCGAGGCGCACATCAGCACGATCTCGCCTGAGCCAAACGCGTGGTTTGTCACGCATCGTGACGGCGCGAAGCTCGTCTACGTAGGTGATGGTGCACGAACCGCCGCTCTGATTGCGGCCATGAGTGTGCCGCCCGCACTGACCGTCGAGCTCAAGCAGGACATGCGTCACCCGTTGGCCACGTACAACCTGGCCCCGGACAAGAAGGCGGGGGAGGTGCACTATGTTACCGAACCCTATCGGCCCAAGAGCTTGTTGGGGCTGACGGCCCGCGATGTCGATCCGGCCCAGCGGGACGTTTGGCTTGCCGAACAAGGCATGGTGATAGGCGGCCGCTACGATCACAGCCACTGCCCCATCGCTCCCGAACAAGAGTCAGGGGCGGCCAACCCGGTTGTCGTCTATGACACCGGCGTGATGTGTTTTGTGTGCCGGGGCCACGATCGCCGATTTGCCCAGCACCTCCGTCCCGGCTTCGTGTCGTTTGCGGAGCTGACTGCCAGCACGAGCCGCCTGGTGGTGATGGCCCGGAACCGCGTGCATTGGACCCACGCCAAGCTCCAACTCACGCACTACTTCCCGAACCTGGACGAGGGCCTGCTCAAGGAGATTTATGAGACGGCACTGCATGAGATGTATGCCGACGACGACCCGCGGGTGCCAAAAGTCTTCTCGGCCGACCTCCACTGGTTGCGCGGGGAGGACTGCTGGCTCTGGGCGAACAGCCTGACGATCATTCCGCATGTCGACGACGATTTCGCCTCATCCCTGCCGTACTGCCAGGCCTTGGTCGTACGTGAAAATGCCGAGCCGAAGGTGACGCACGACCGGGCACGCCGGCACTGTTTGAAGCATGGGCGTCCGGATGGGTATATGCCGGTGCGCATCATCCGTCCGCCGCTGGTCGAGCAACCCGAGGGGGCCATAGCCTTGTCTCCACTCGGGCCCCAGTACCCTATCGAACTGCTCGACGATCCAATGCCCGAGGAGGAGGCCTTCGACCATGTTGGGCAGTCGTTCCCAGGACTCATCCACGACTTCCTGATGGGGTTGCAGGTCGCCGTGCTGTGCATTCTCAAGCGAGGCGGTCGGCCACCTATGATCTGGCCGAGCGGTCCTACGGGCAGTGCGAAGGAGCAGACGACCCGTCTGGTCGGTAGCTTCATTGGGGAACTGGTGCCGAAGATCGCGTTCCTTGACGATGAGGAGAAGTTCTACCGCAGCATCGGCACCAAGCTGCTGGCCGGGCACCGGATCCTGATGGTTGACGAGTTGGGTAAGGTAAGGCGCGATTGTCGTTGGAACGGCTGCGCAAACTCCTTGCCGTCAGCAGCCACATCGCATGGCGTCCGCTGTACCAGTCGCACGACCTGCACACCCCGTGCCGGGCCGTGTTGTCAGGGGGCGCCCAAACCCAGCCACTCCGGGGCGCCTGAAAACCAGCCACCTTGAGGAAAGGATGGTTGGTCATGCAGACTCTTTGATCCCCAAGGTATGGGGGGTCAAGGAGAAGCTGCATGGCGAATCAACTCAAGATGGGGCTGGTGAACTCGATACGGACGCTTCTGACGCGGGGCTGGTCGCAGCGGCGGATCGCCCGGGAGTTGGGCGTAAACCGTGAAACCGTCGGGCGATACGCCAAGTCGGGCCGCCACGACGAGGTGTTCGTCGAGGCGGCGGCCGATTCGGCTGATCCAAAACCGGCCAAGGCGCCCACCGGGTCGAGCGGGGATGGATCAGGGGAGCCGCCCTGCGCACGGGACGGGGCAAAAC
>JABMQG010000406.1 GCA_013203365.1 Planctomycetota bacterium
ACCCCGATGAGGTCGAGGCGTTCGGTAAGGAACTGGCCGCACTCGGCGAAGTCTACGTCAACGACGCGTTCGGTACGTGCCACCGCAAGCATGTCAGCATGTACGGCTTGGCCAAGGCCATCCAGGCCGCCGGCGGCCCAGCCGTGGCGGGGCTGCTTCTGGAAAAGGAGATCAAGTACCTCCACGATGCACTGGCCAAGCCGGTCCGCCCGTTCACCGCAATCTTGGGCGGGGCGAAGGTCAGCGACAAGATCAAGCTGATTTCGGCACTGCTCGACAAAGTCGACAAGATACTCATCGGCGGGGCGATGGCCTACACGCTGTTGAGAAGCAGGGGCGCATCGGTCGGCGAGAGTATGGTGGAGGAAGACCAAATCAAGCCAATGGGCGACCTGCTTGCCAAGGCCGGCGATAAGATCGTCCTACCATGCGACCACATAGCGACTGACGATTTTAAAACCGGCAAACCGGTCAAAGTGCCCGATGTGAATATTCCCAAGACCCTGATGGGTATGGACATTGGGCCCAAGACGGTGGCAACGTTCGGCAAGGTGATTGCCGAGTCGAAAACAATCGTATGGAATGGCCCGATGGGCGTGTTTGAGAATGCAGAGTATGCCGCTGGCACCAGGGCAGTGGCCGCAGCGGTCGCCAAGGCCACGGCCGCCGGCTGCGTAAGCGTCATCGGGGGGGGAGATTCAGCCGCAGCGGTGGAACAGATGGGTCTGGCCGAACAGATGACGCACATTTCCACCGGCGGCGGAGCTGCACTGACCTATCTGGAGGGCAAACCCATGCCGCCCATAGAGATCCTGGATCGTAGATAGGGACCCACCTGCCGGGTGCTGGCAATTGCAATTTACCTTTCCTGGTTTTACAGTACGTTCATGAAATCAGCGTACAAGAATCCATGGTCTCGTTTGGGTCACGGCGTGGTTGTGACGCCGTCGTTGCTGGCATGTGATTTCATGCGCCTTGGCGAGCAGATATCGGCCGTCGAATCGGCAGGAGCGACGGTTCTACACGTGGACGTGATGGACGGGCATTTTGTGCCGAACTTGGCGCTGAACCCTGGACTGGTCCACAGCGTTCGCGCGGGCTCCGACTGCCTACTGGACGTGCACCTGATGGTGACGAACCCGCTGTTTTTTGCCGAGCCTTTTGTCAAGGCCGGTGCCGACAGCATAACATTCCATATTGAAGCTAACAGCGATCCTTATGCGGTGATAGACCTGTTGCGAGCGGCCGGGGTGGGAGTGGGCATCGTGCTGAAGCCTGGCACCGTGGTCGCGGCAATCGCCCCGGTGGTTGAGCTGGTGGATTTGGTGCTGATCATGACGGTGGAACCTGGCTTTGGCGGTCAGTCGTTCATTGCTGATCAGTTGGACAAGATCTGTGCCGTGCGTGAGATGGCAGGTCAGGCAGCCCGCGTGGAGGTGGACGGCGGGATCAACCAGGCCACCGCCGTGCAATGTGTCCGGGCTGGTGCGGACACGTTGGTCGCCGGGGTGGATATCTTCGGCGCCGAAGACATTGCAGCGGCGTTCGCCGATCTGCAAGCTGCCGCCGCTGGCGTGGCGGTGGAATAGCACCCATGGCAAATCTGTACCTACTCCAGTCCGGTCGCACGCAGTGGTGCGACTCGAATCGGTTCGCGAGCGCTGCGGGCGTGCCCCTGAGCGAAGCAGGCGAAGAGGCGATCCGCAAAGTCGCTGTGGAACTGGCTGATCGTCCTATCAAGGCCATTTACGCTCCCCCGTGTGAATCCGAACGGCAGACGGCACAGATCGTAGGCAAGCTGCTCAAGTTGCGTTGGCATTGCCGGGAGGGCCTGCGGGAGTTGGACTATGGGTTGTGGCAGGGGCTGCTGCTGGAAGAGGTCAAGAAGCGTTACGGCAAAGTGTATCGTCAGTGGCGTGAGGCGCCAACGAGCGCAAATCCACCCGGCGGCGAGACGTTCACTGAAGCCCAGGAGCGGATCTGCAAGACCGTGGCAGGAATCCTCAAACGCCACCGCGGTGAGGACGTGTTACTGATCCTGCAGCCGGTGGCTGTTGCCCTGGTTAAATGCCGCTTGACCGGCGCGGACGCATCGGCCGTATGGGGCAACGTCGACATGCCGGAGACGTGGACTTGTTACAAACTAGACGGGTTTGGTCCGATGGAGATAAGCGAATGACTGCCGACGCGACTTTTCCGCCGTTCGGTGCGCGCGAGACGGCAAACGGAAAGAAGTTTCGCGAGAAGAAACTCGACGTGCCGGCCGGATTGTGGCTTCGCTGTCCGGACTGCGAGGCTATGCTCTATAAGAAAGTAGTGGCGAACAACATGGAAGTATGCCCGGAATGCAATCATCACTTCCGCGCGGGCGCGCGCCAACGCGTGGAGCAGTTGACCGACCCGGCAAGCTTCGAGGAATTGTTTGCCGATGTGCATCCTTGCGACCCACTACAGTTCAAGTGGGCGGGCAAGAGCTTTGCCGACAGAATCCAGGCCGAACAGGACCGCACCGGCAACACGGAGGCAGTGCTGACGGGCGTGGCGTACGTGAAGGGCCGACGCGTCGCACTTGGAGTTATGGACGGGGAATGGTTAATGGGGACGCTGGGAAGTGTTGTCGGCGAGAAGCTCACCGCCCTGATCGAGCACGCCGCCGACCACATGCTGCCGCTGGTAGTCGTCTGCACCTCCGGCGGGGCCAGGATGCACGAAGGGGCTCTGAGCGTGATGCAGATGGCAAAGACCTCCGCGGCCCTGGCGCGCTTGGATGAGGCCGGGGGGTTGTATATCTCCGTCCTGGCCGATCCGACCACAGGCGGGACCACCGCCAGTTTTGGCATGCTGGGCGACGTGATCCTCGCCGAGCCTAAGGCCCTTATCGGGTTCGCCGGGCCAAGGGTGATCGCCAATACCATCAAAACAGAGTTGCCCGAGGGGTTCCAACGGGCGGAGTTCCTTCTTGAGCACGGCTACATCGACCGCGTCGTACACAGGCGCGAACTGCGGAATGAAATTGCCCGCCTGATCGACTACTGCGGAAAATGAGACCAATTGGGCAATGCGGGTTAGGGGTTGGGAACAGTTAACGATTTGATACAGCCTTCATTGCCCGTGGGCCTTCGCTGTCTCTGCAGCACCATCTCCAATCGTCAGTTGCTCTATGGGTTGTCTTCACTTATGCCGCTTGCACGCTTGTCGGCTTCTTCGGTCTGAGAGTACTTATTTGCAGCTTTCTTGGGCGAGTTGCCTCGTCGTTTCCTTGCAAACTTCTTCTTGGCCGGTTCGGCTTTGACTGTTGCTGCGACAACACGGGCTTCGTCGCCGGAGGCTGGCTTGTCGGCGGCCGGGGCCGTCTCGACAACCGAGGAAATCTGTCTCGGCTGGCCCCCCCCGCCTTCCTCGGCCCTGGCGGCGATCTTCTTGCGATGATGTTTACGACCGCGTTGGCGGCTACGCCCGGGCTTGGACGCAACCACCTGCAGAGCCTGCGCCTCGCTGCCGGCGGCATCGGCGTTGTCGCCCGGAGCCGAGGACGCTTGGGGCAGGTTGGTAGGCGCTGCTTCCATCGGTGAATTCTCTGCCGATTCACTTTGGGACATTTGCTCACCGTGTTCGTCTGCGGGCTTTTCCCGACGGCGTTTCCTGGCTCCGCGATGTCGCGGTTTCTTCTTCGGTTCAACCTGATTGCCATTTTCCTTGACGTCAGGCCTTTCGGCCACAGGAAGTGGTTCAGGTGTTTGCGGGGCTTTATCAACGGCATTGGTTTCTTCCGCCATAATCTTCTGTGTCGGCGGTTGCTTCGGTGGCAGGTCGGCAACGTCGGTCAACTCGTCCTCGCCGGATGGCGGCATACATGATTTGAGGTCCTGGCCGGTCCTGTTGCTCTTAGACTCGGATGAGTGCCATACAACGTCACTGCCACGGGCGTCTTTGCATTGAAAGGCGACCTCGTCACCAGCGAGTGAGGCGTCGGCACGGACGGTGATGACCTTTTGTGTGCTCGATTCCAACTGGGCCAGTTGGGTTCGACGGCGGTTATTGATGTACTCGGCGACACTTGGCGAAACGGAAAGGACGATGCTGGCAATACTGGCTTCGGTGCAGGCCAGTTGCAGGTCCCTCATGATGGCCAATGCCAGCGACTCATCGGACTTAACCAGTCCGGTGGCTCTGCAAAAAGGGCATTCTCGATAGATGCTGTGTTTTAGGCTTGGCCGCACGCGCTGGCGGGTCAATTCCACCATGCCAAATCGCGAAATTTTCAGTATCTTGGACCTGGCGCGATCCCTCTTGATCCCGTCGCGCAGCACTTGTTCGACTTCGCGCTGGTGATTATCGGACCGCATGTCAATGAAATCTATCACGATCACGCCGCCGATGTCTCTCAGGCGCAGTTGCCGGGCTATCTCCTTGGCGGCGGCGACGTTTGTCTTGAAGGCGGTTCCTTCAGCGTTGTCTGATTCCCGATTCCGCCCGCTGTTGACGTCGATGGCCACCATCGCCTCGGTCTGATCGATGACCAGGCTACCTCCATCCTCCAGTTCGACGCGGCGGGAGTTGATCTTCTCCAGTTCACACTCCAGGCCGTAACGGTAAAACAGTGGCGTCCTGCCATGGTAGTATTTCACGACGTTTTTCCCGCGGGGCATGATCACCTGGAGGAACTCGGCAACCTTCCTGGCCGTCTGCTCGTTGTCGCAGACGATCTGTGATATTTCGCTGGAATAGACGTCACGGATGGTTCGAATAACTAGGTCGCTTTCCTGGTACAGCTCGGCCGGTGCTTTGGCAGTCTTAATTCGCTTGTTGACAGATCGCCAAAGGCGCAACAAATAGTTCAGGTCCTGCTGCAGGTCTCGCTTTGGCCGACCCATGCCGGCCGTTCGGATAATGAAACCCATGTCGGGTGGCGGCTTGATCTCTTCCAATTGCTTGCGCAGCTTCTGACGTTCCTGATCATCCTCGATTTTGCGTGACACCCCATGACGTGTCATGCTGGGCATCATAACAACGAATCGTCCGGGAATGCTCAGATACGTTGTCAGAGTCGGCCCCTTGGTGCCAATGCCTTCCTTTGTAATCTGGCAGATCACCTCCTGGCCGCGCCGCAGGCATTCCTGGATTGGGGGACGGTCTACGCGGGCCCGTTTCTTGCCCACCTGTTCGGATCCGCGCTGACCCGGCGGGAAGTGCTGGGGCAGGAGGTCGGAAATATGAAGAAACCCGTGCTTGGGCGCGCCGTAGTCGACGAAAGCCGCCTGTATGCTGGGCTCGACGTTAGTAACTCGTCCCTTATATATATTACCAACCAGCGATCCGCTAGAAGCCCGCTCCATGTAGAGTTCTTCCAGGATGCCCTCGTCCACCACGGCGATCCGACACTCCTCGCCCTCGGCGATATTGATCAGCATTTCTTTTGGCATAAACTCACTTTACCATTTTTGTATCGTTAGAGACAGTTTACTGAGCCCTCATAATCCAACCCACGGTCGTTCTAACGAGTCTAACACTGTCGGCCGGGTCCAACTGAAGCAGCCCCAGCACTTCTTCACACCTGGCCCACACCTGGTCGTGTGGGGTCAACGCCACCGTCAATATTG
>JABMQG010000038.1 GCA_013203365.1 Planctomycetota bacterium
AACGGAGGAGCAGGTCAAAGGGCCAAGGCCCCCTATTAACAAGGCCCAACGCCCCGCCGAGGGCGGCGGCAGACGGTAAATCGGACCTCGACGCGAAAGCCATTTAGCATTTATTCTGACAATTGCAGATTGCAACTTAACGGATCGAATATGGTTGGCGGCAGTGAAAAAATAGTGCAGACCTTTGCCGTGACGAAGATTTTCCGCGACTTCTGGCACCGCGAGAAAGTTGCTGCGGTTCGGGAGTTGAACCTGGAGATTTTTCCGAACGAGGTATTCGGCCTGCTGGGTCCGAACGGCTCGGGCAAGAGCACTACGATCAAGATGATTCTCGGGCTGCTGTACCCGACCCGGGGGTACATTCGCGTGTTGGGCAAGCGGCCCACGAACGTGGGGATAAAGGCCCGCATAGGGTTCCTGCCTGAGGAATCGCACCTATACCCATTCCTGAACGCGTGGGAGACCCTGGACTACTACGGGCGACTGCTCCGCCAGGGCCGCAGATTGCGTCGGGAGCGGGCCGAAATGCTGCTTGAGATGGTGGGCCTGACGAACGTAGCGTACCGCCGAGTGGGCGAGTACTCCAAAGGGATGCAGCGTCGTATCGGGCTGGCCCAGGCGTTGATAAACGACCCCGACCTGCTGATTCTTGACGAGCCGACCAGCGGGCTGGATCCGCTGGGGACGAGGCAGTTCAAGGATCTGATCGAACAATTAAGCCGACGCGGCAAGACGATCATCCTGTGCAGCCACCTGCTGGCCGACATGGAAGACATATGCGACCGCGTGGGGATACTTTACGGTGGCCGGCTTCGGGCGATCGGCGACGTGAGCGACTTGCTTAGCCGAGGCGAACTGACTCAGATAACGGCCGAGCGGCTCAACCAGACGACGGTAGAGAAGATACGGCGCCTCATCGCCGAGGAAGAATGCAAGACCGTGCTGGACGTCAGCTCTCCCCTGGAGAGGCTTGAAGACCTTTTCCTTCGAGTCGTGGCCGAGGCCAAGTCTGACCTGGTTTCCACCGGGGGGGCGGTTCCCACCGGTTCGGTCGCCGAATTTCTTCGTGCTGGGGGTGATGACGGTCAAGGCCAGGCGGTCGTCGAGCAGCTCGTAGCCGCGGCCGAACAGGAACAAGTCGGCCGCAGTGGCCCGGCAGCCGACCAATCGGGTCCAGAAGAGGCCCCCGTGAAGATCAACGCCGGCGTCCTAGACGACTTGACGGCCGCCGACGATGCCGAGCCATCAGCCGACCTTGCGGCCGGTCTTCCCGCCGACGAACCGGCCCAGCAGGCCGACCTCAATGTGATCGAGTCTTTGCTGGACGACGCACAGACCAAAGGGTATGCCGAAGATGCGTAGGCTTTGGGCAGTTGCCAGGCAAACCTTCATCGAATCGATCCGAGCCCGGGTGACGGTGGTTTTCATGTTCGCCCTGGGCGGTGCGATCCTGCTGGCCCCAGTAATAGCCAGCGGCCCTGGTCTGCGGGAACAGGTCCAGACCACATTGGTCTACAGCGTCGGACTGGCGAGCATTATCATCAGCGTGCTGACGATACTGCTGGGTTGCAGCCTGCTTTGCGGAGAAATTCAAAGTCGGCAGATTTTCACACCCATAACCAAGCCGGTCCCCCGCTGGCAGTATATCGTCGGCCGATGGCTGGGATTGGCCCTGCTGGAGGTGATGCTGGTCGCCGGGGCCGGTGCGGCCACTTACGTTTCGGTTAAGGTGCTTTGCTACCAGGCCTCCGACGCCGGGGCCCGGCTGGCCGTGGAAAACGAGGTGCTATGCTCGCGGGTTCGCCACGAGCCCACCTCTGCGGGCAAGACGGTCCGGGAGATGATCGCGGAGCGAATAGAAGAGCTTCAAAAAGAGGGCAAGCTCGAAGAGGCGATCGCCAAGGACGGCCCGGAGGCAGTGCAGAAGGCCCTGCAAACATGGGCAAGCAACCGGCTTCAGCAGTTTCAGACCGCGCCTTTTCTGGGCGGGTTGCAATGGTTCTTTACCGGCTTGCAGCGACCGGCCGGGGCCAACGCGATGATACAATTCCGATTCAAGGCCAAGACCACACGAGACCCGCCGGATAAGGCGTTGCACTGTCAATGGATCTTCACCAACCCCGACACCGGCGTGTTTTTTGCTCGCCCGAACCCGACCAACAGGGCCGAAACGTTCCCCATCGACATCGAGACGACCTTTACGCTGCCGGGGCAGGTAATCAG
>JABMQG010000407.1 GCA_013203365.1 Planctomycetota bacterium
ACAGGAAAGTCCATTACGCCGGTCCGAGACCGGAAGCCCAAGCCTGCCGGGCCGACTGCCAAGACGGCCCGAACCACCGCCAAGACAGGAAAGTCCATTACGCCGGTCCGAAACCGGAAGCCCAAGCCTGCCGGGCCGACCGCCAAGCCTGCTCGAACAACCGGCAAAACAGGCAAGCGCCCCGCCGACAAAAAGCTTGCATCGCCACAGAAAACCAGCCGGGCCGGCAAGATCGGCCCATTGCCGAGGCAAAAACATGAAGTTGCAGGCCGCCCCGCCCCGGCGGCGGACCCGCGTAAGGTCTCGGGCCGAAAAAAACCTTCTGAATCAACCCGCGCTGAACGGTCAGCTTCGTCGCCAGCCAAAGAGAAACGGGGCAAACCGCAAACCGACGCCAGGTCCGCCACGCGGACCGCGGACCGCAAGCGGCGTTGAGCATGTTTTTTATTTAGAGCCTATCCTAATAATCCCTCGTCGGCCCGAGGGCGAGCGAAACGCCGAGATGCAAGTAGTGCGAAGCGGGCAACCTTCGATGGTTGCCGATGCAGCACGACGCCGCAGATCGGCGTTGCAGCCAACCGAAGCCAGAGGGTTATTAGGATAGGCTCTTATTGCCCAGTCTCTTGCAGGGTGGGCTCTTTCGGAGTCTTGCGAACGAACGGGAGCAGGCCCACGACCATCCCGACAATCCAAATACCAAAGCCGGCACGAACAAGAATCACTTCGGTAAAGCTGATGGGCCAGTTGACGCCGGCTGCGGTGACGGCCACGCCGGCCCAACCCAGCCCGCAGGCCGCGCGCCATCCCCATCGCCGCCTTCGAACAAGGAATTGCAGGCCCAGCACCATCGCCCCGAGAGTCGCCACCGGCCCCTGGTAGCGGCTGAATACGATCGTCGGCACCATTTCCAACCATATAGTGGTCACCAGCATGGCCGCCGGCAGCAGCACCCCGGCAATTAGCGTACCGCCCCGCCCACGCCAGACCCACGCCCCGCACAAGAGCACAGCCGTCGGCACGCGAAGGTCGGTGACCAGCCAGGCTTGCGAGACGTAGGCCGACTGATTTATCAGAATAATGGCCCCTCCCCCGGCCGCAAGCGCACCACCGGCGACAAGGGCGGCGTACATCCGCACATCGGCCATCATCGTCGGCCACTGCCACGGCGAGGAGGGCTTGTCCAGAATTGTCAGGATCAGCAATGTCCCACCATACAAGCCGGCCGCCAGGATGAGTCTGACTGCATCGACGGAGAAACTTCCCAGTGCCTCTGTGGAAAGCGGGCTAAGCTGCGCCCAGTTCACCACGGCCCGGCTCAAAGCCATGGCGGCCAGACCACCGGCCGCTGTAACAACAACGCCGGGGATCCGCAATCGGCGAAAAGCCTCGGCTTGGACCACCCCGGCGCCGAAACCAACGAGCATCGCGGCAGGCAGGGCAAGAACCCCATGGCCCAAGGCGATCATCAGCCAGGCCACGGCCGAGCCCAGCGACGCACAGCCCCACACGCTCAGGTTCAGCCCGCCCGCCCGCACACTGAGGAGCATAGCCACCGCCACGGGCAGCCAGGGATCGGCCAGCACGCCCACCACGTCCACCTCGTACATAACCCCGGCCTTCAGCCAGGCGGGAAGCAATATCGCCACCAGGCCCAAGAGCAGCCAAAGCGACACCATGGCCCTGGCGTCCGTCAGCCGGGGATCGGCCGACTGTGCGCGCAAAAACCGCTCGTGGGATGATGCTATCGAGGCTGTACTTGCCAGGTCGCTCGGCGGCGCCATTGGGCTGCCCCTTTTATCGGCCGCGCTGCCGATTTAACAGTAAGCGGGCCCCTACTACCCTGCCGACAAGGCCGGTGCCAGGCTGTCGAAGTCGGAGATCGTGCTGCGGTCGCCGCTGTTGATCATCGCGTGCAGCTTGATAACCTCCGGAATTCGGCTGTTGACCCATCGGCGTGCGACGATCTGCTTTTGCGGCTTCTCAATTCCCTGTCGGCAGAACCAATACCCGATCAGAAGGGCGATAGCCATGTCCACAAGCTTTCGCCCGCACAGGTCCATATACTCGGTGCCGCCCTGGGCTTTGGTGAACTTCACTGCCTCAACCAGGAGGGCAAGGCCCTGATTTAATTTGTCAACTAACGGCTGGGCCCACGCCGGCCAATCGTAGTCGGCCAGCCCATTGAGGTACGCCTCGGCCGTGCCGCTGACCACGCCGCGAACGGCCGCGATGACCTGCAATTGCGTCGTGCCTTCATAGATGGTGGTGATCCGGCTGTCACGCAGGTGGCGCTCGACGGGATAGTCTTTCATGTACCCCGAGCCGCCCAGCACGGCTATCGAGTCCATCGCCACACGCATGCACATCTCGCTGGCATAGTACTTCGCCATGGGAGTGAACATGGTGTTGATGCGTTTGAGTTTTCGGCTGTCGGCCTTGAGCGTTTTGGTTTCGGCCTGGTCTTTGTCCTCTTTACCGGCCTGCAGCTTCCGCAGCATGCCGTATTCCTGGTCGACGTGGAAGCTGGACCAGTACGTAAGCGTGCGGGCGGCTTGGATGTCGATGCTCATCTCAACGAGCAGTTCGCGCACGGCCGCGAAGTTTTCGATCGCCGTGCCAAACTGCTTCCTGCTGGAAGCGTAGTCGCGCGCCACGCGGTAGGCGGCTTCGCCGATGCCCAGGCTCTGCGCTGAGATGCCGATGCGGGCGCCGTTCATCAGGCTCATCACGTAGGTGATCAGCCCGCGTTGGCGTTCGCCGATCAGCTTGGCCGGGGCGTCGTCGAAGAAGAT
>JABMQG010000408.1 GCA_013203365.1 Planctomycetota bacterium
GCTACAAAGAGCCTATAAACAAATGACCATCACGCCAGGCCCATCGGAACAACCTATCGGGGCCGTCGTGTTCGACCTGGACGACACGCTCAGCTTGGAGCGTGACTACGTCCGTAGCGGCTACCGGACCATTGCCAAGCTTTTGGGAGAGCGATTCCCTCAGGTCCCGGACATCGAGCAGTGGATGTGGCAGAGGTTTTGCCTAGGCCAGACAGCCAATATGTTCAATGCGGCCGGCGAGCACTTTAACCTTCACCTGTCGGACGTGGAGATCGCCGAGCTGGTGCTGTGCTACCGTAATCACCGCCCTACCATCAGGCCGGATCCAGAGGCAACTGAGGCCCTGGGAAAACTTCGCGGGCCAGTCAAGCTCGCACTGCTCAGTGACGGGTTCCTGCCGGCCCAGCAGCTAAAGCTGGATGCGCTGGGTCTGGCCGATTCGTTCGACGTGGTGCTGTTCACCGAGTCGTTGGGCCGGGGGTGCTGGAAGCCCTGCCCAGTAGGGTTTCAACGCGTCGCCGAGCAACTGAACGTCCCGCCGACGGTCTGCGTTTACGTAGCCGACAACCCGGCCAAAGATTTTGTCGCACCCAACGCACTGGGCTGGCTCACCATCCAATGGTGCCGTCCCGGGCAGCTCCACGCAGACAAACCCGCCCCGCAAGGGGGCCGGCCGCAAAAGTCAGCCGGCAATTGCGACGAACTGCTGGCCGCTCTGGGCTTGGCCGGTGGGGGCAGTCACGTATCGTCTTATCATGGTAAGCGAAAATGCCAAACATAGGCTTTTTGCCGAGAAACTGGCTGGGTCGGAGGCGATTGTCACCGGGGCGGAGGCCCATCACGCGCTGAATGTGCTGCGGTTGCATGAGGGCGACCGTGTCGAGTTGTTCGACGGGCAAGGCCGACGCTCTGCCGGGACGATTGTTCTGACCAGTCGCGGCGCAGCGACTGTGGCACTCGATAGCATAGAAGGTCCGCTCCCGGCGGCCCTTCCCCGGATACACCTGGCCTTTTCGCCGCCGAAGGGCAAGCGCCTCGACTGGCTGTTGGAAAAGGCCGCCGAGCTGGGCGCCGCCAGACTCCAGCCGATACATTGCCGCCGGTCGGTCGTCACTGCCAAGGCCGGCCCGGTCGCCAGGCAACGATGGCAGGCAATCTGCGCGTCGGCGGTGAGGCAGTCAGGGCAGACGTACCTTCCTGAAATCCTTCCGCCGGCCCAATTCGGTGACGTTCTGTCAGCCGGCATGAACGGCTTCGGACTGATCGCCCACACAGGCCCCGATACCTGCACGGTGTCGGCAGCGATGGGACAGTGCAGCGAGGAGAACATTACCCTCCTGATCGGCCCGGAAGGCGGCTGGACCGACGACGAGCTGCGAGAAGCTGTCACGGCGGGGTATCGGCCTGTCCGATTGGGGCAGACCACTCTTCGGGTTGAAACGGCAGCCGTGGCGTTAACCGCAGCGGTGATAGCACTATACAGGTAAAGGAAATGAAACATGGCAGCGACAAAACAAGTTCAGGTCCAAACCCACATTGGCGAGGGTTTCACCATCACCAGCAAGATCCGCGACCATACTGTTTACGTGGATCAGCCCAAGGGCGCCGGTGGCCAGGACACTGGGCCAAACCCGTTGGAATATCTGCTGCTTTCCCTGGCGGCGTGTATATCCAGCATTGGACGGATCGTCGCCAACCAGCAGCGAATTGCATTGCGCGGCATAGACCTGACCGTTGCGGGGGAGCTGGACACGGATTTTCTGATGGGTAAAACCCAGCAAGGTCGGGCCGGCTTCCTGAAAATGACCGTCACGGCGGAAATAGACGCCGACATGTCCCGGGAAGAAAAAGAGCAGTTCCTGAAGGAAATCGACCGGCGCTGCCCGGTATCGGACAACCTGGCGAACGTTTCTGTGGTCACCATCGAGTTGGCTCAGTGATTTGACGCCGGAATAGCTTGGCGAAGCCGCCTCAGGTCCGTATCTGTGTGCCGGGGCCTGCCCGGCCGGTCCGCTAGCGATAACTCCTGGCCTAACCGGCACAACTTGCGCTATAATCCGCCCGGGCAAACGGAACAGTGTGATCCGAAAGGTAAAGATGGGCGTGTACCCCTACAAACTGGCGCCGATCTACAAAGAGAAGATCTGGGGCGGGCGAAATCTCGAACGGCTGTTCAGCAAGGCACTGCCGGCGGGAGTCGATGTCGGCGAATCGTGGGAACTGGCCGACCTGCCTGAAGGCGAGTGCGCCATTGCCAACGGCCGACGCGCTGGGCAGTCGCTGCATCAGGTGGTGGCGGAAGAGGCCGAGACGCTTATGGGCGCCACGCCTTTGTTGATGGACGACAGGTTTCCACTGCTGCTGAAACTTCTGGACGCAGAGGATACACTCAGCGTCCAAGTGCACCCCGACGCCGAGGCCGTAAAGGTCATACATGGCGCCGCGTTGAAGACCGAATGCTGGTATGTCCTCGACAGCCGACACGGCTATATCTACAAGGGCTTCAAACCCGGCGTCACCGACGAGCATCTGCGAGCGGCCCTGGCCGACGACGACGCCGTGGCTGAACTGCTGATGCGTTATGAGGTTTGCGCCGGCGACTTCCACTACCTGCCGGCCGGGACCGTCCACGCCCTTGGCAGCGGGGTTGTGGTCGCGGAGGTGCAGACCCCGTCGGATACCACCTACCGCCTCAGCGATTGGGGAAGGGGCAGGCCGATTCACATCAGGCAGGCCCTGCAGTGCATTCACTACTCTTCGCCGGCCGACAACCCGCCCAGCACTGAAGGCGATTGCCTGCTGAAAACGCAGTTCTTCCACGTCTTCGTCCGTTCCGCCGCCCCGGGCAGCCGTTCTATTACACGCCGCTGCGTTCGGGCGTGGATGGTGCTCAACGGGCAAGGCGAGGTCCGTAGCGACGATCCCGACGGAACGGTGGGATTCGCCGCCGGCGATACGCTCTTGCTGCCGGCCGGGCTCACCGCGCCGACGGTCCATATTTTTCAAACCGCTAAATGGCTAGAGATCGCCTTGCCACCATTTTGACGTATCATGGGCGACTTGACGATTGCCTCGAACTCTATGAGAAAGGACATTGACCGATGAACCGGAGAATCTTGTTGGACAAGCCTGTTAAACTGGACCTGGCGGCGGCTATCGCCAATATTCGGCGAGAAGGCACACCACGGCGAGTTTTCCAATACGAGCACGGCTTGGAACCGGGCATCAAGCAAGCATTGTGTGAACGCTTCGATCTGTGCGCCGGCCTGGACAAGTCGAACGAACATTTTTTATTGCAGCGGGATATCCGGATCTACCAGTTTGTCGGATTGGAATTCCTGCGGGCTTTTCCGAACATGAGAGTGTATTGCCCTTTTCCTCCACCGCCCATAGGCCCTATTCGATCCTGGGCCGATTTCGAATCCTACCATTGGCCAAGAGCCGACCAGGTGGATCTGGCCATCATGGAATGGTACGAGCGGAATCTCCCGGACAATATGGCAATGATCGCCCTGACCTATCCCTTTCAGGACACAAGCGACCTGTTCGGGCTGGCGCCGTTGTGCATGATGATCTATGATCAAAGGGACCTCGTGAAGGCGGTCTTCGAGAAAATCGGAAACTACTACGTGGAACTCACCCACCGCTATTGCGGGTTTTCGCGCTTCGGGGCAGCTGTCATCGGCGATGATCTGGGTCACAAAACCGCCACTTTCTTCAGTCCGCAGGATATGCGTGAACTCGTCATTCCGTGGCATAAGAAGATCGCCGATGCGGCCCACTCCCACGGCAAGCTGGCGTTCAGCCACTCATGCGGCCAAATTCAAGCTATCATGGATGACCTGATTGACACAGTGGGAATGGACGCACATCACTCGACCCAGGACGTTGTGCAGCCCATAACCGTCAGCAAGGATCTCTGGGGCGACCGGGTAGCCCTGCTGGGTGGCGTGGACGTCGATTTCTTCACACGGGCCGACACCGAAACCGTCCGTACTTACACTCGAAACA
>JABMQG010000409.1 GCA_013203365.1 Planctomycetota bacterium
GCCCTCGCCGCCAGCACGTAGTCCAGTTCGCGGACCTTCATTACCTCTGCGCGGACAAGCCGGCAGGTGCCGATCCAGCTTATCACCCCTAGCGAGACGTAAATACCGTGGATGCCGGTCAGATCCAGCCCCAGGACCGTAACGCCCTTGAACGCATATTTCATCGCCACCAGCAGAATGAAACCCGGAATGCTGGCCAGCGTGGTATACAACCAGACGATCGCGTCATCGATCCGCCGGCCGAAGTAGCCTGCGATCGCACCCAGCAACATGCCAAGAGGCACGGCTATGACGTTGGCCATCAAGCCCACGGCCATCGACACCTTCGTCCCGAGTATGGTCTTGATCAGGACGCTCTTGCCCGCCCAGTCCGTCCCCAGAACGTGTTTCCACGATCTCAGCGAAGGCGGCTGATTCTTGCTCTGATAATCGACCATCTCGCTGAAGGATACGATCCGGTCGTCGGGTCGCAGCTCAGCGGCGTAATCGTAGATCGCCGCACCGATGGCGACGAGGGCGTAAACCGCGATGATCCCCAGGCAGAGCAGCGCCCCACGATCGCGAACCAGCCGACGGCGTGCGTCCGCCCACAGGCTTCGCCCGCCCTGCGGCCCGGTGACAGTAGCCGACTCTTTGGCGGGTTGTCGATCGTCTTGTGTGTTCGGTGCTGCCATGTCTTCTTGTTTTTTCGTCTTTACTGAAGCCGTATGCGAGGATCGAAAAACGCATAGCTAAGGTCGGTAACCAGCAACCCGAGTGAGTAGATAACCGCGGTCAGAAACACCAGCCCGTTGAGAATGGGCTCGTCCCGGCCGTTGATGCTCGACAGCAGGAGGTCTCCCAGCCCGGGTATGCCAAAGTAGGTCTCTGCCAGCAGGTTGCCCATCATAAGAAACGGTATCGCCAGCACCAGGTTCGTCAGAATGGGCAGCATGCAGTTTCGCAGTACGTGCTTGAACAGCACGGCCGTCAGCGGGGCGCCCTTGGCGCGTGCGGTGCGAACGTAATCGCGGTGAATTTCGTCCATGATGACGGTTCGGTAAAAACGCACCGATCCGCCCAGACCTGCCAGAACCGTTATGCCGATCGGAACGTAGACGTTTGCGCGATAGAAGATGCCGTATGCGTGCGTCGGGGCGATCTTGAACATCAGCCATTGCCCGTAGATCATGAACGCCAGATACGGCACGCACATGCCCAGTACGCTCAGAAACACGCCTATCCTGTCCAGCAGCCTGCCGCGGTAGTAGGCCACCAGGCATGCGACGATCATCGCCGTCACCCATCCCAGGGCCATTGAGGGGATCGCGATGGCCAGACTCGCGGGGGCGCGTTGAATGATTATCTTGGTCAGCTCCTCGTTGTTCGTGAGGCTTCTGGTCTGAAATGTCGCGGACTTGACCAGGTGATCGACGAACTGGGATTTGAACAGATCGCCAAAGCCCCACGATGATATCTCAGCAAACAGGCGATTTTGATTCCCCGGCTGCGCGTTCACTCGCCCCAGCAGCTGCCCGGCGGTCTTCACACCCGAAAGATCGACCGTCAGGTCGCTGCCGTCGCGAAGGTGAAAAACGACGCCCCCCCCGCCGCGACTTCATCATCGCCGGACATACCCGCAGTCAGCCTGGCGATGGGTGTACTCGGCGAGAGCCTACAGACGTACCGGCCCATCAACGTATCGGCTGAGCGTCCCTTGGAATCTTCGGCGCCAATGGCGTCGGCAGGGATCAGGGCCAACGAGTCGGCCATGGTGCCGCCCTTGACGTCCTCGACGCGGAACGAACCGCCACCGGCGGTCCGGTCCACAAGCAGCAGTTGCCGATGAAGGTTCAGCAGCAGCGGCCGGTCGTACCCGTACATGTGCCGCCAGTCGGCCTTTTGCTGCTCGGTGGCCTTGGCGCCGACGTGCATCGCGGCAATGTCGCCGGAGATCACCCTGAACAGGAGAAAAGTCACGATCATCACACCGAAGATCGTGACGACGGCCTGTGCCAGCCTGCGGAGTATGAACGCAGCCATTTCAAAGCCCCCCGGCTTGCCGGCGGGCCGCGGCGTCGATGCGAATGTATTTGCCGAAGCCATTGCCTATCGGGTGCGGCTTGACGTTGTGCACCCAGCCGTTCACCAGGATGAAGCTGACCGGCTCGGAAAGCAGCAGCACCGGGCAGTCCTCGGAGAGGATGCGGGTCATCTGCACGTACAGCTGCGTCCGCTGCGGCGACGGCATCATGCCGGCGGAGAGTTCGTAGAGGGTGTCGAACTGGCCATTGGAATAGTTTGTGTTATTGGTTCCCCTTCTGATGTTCGGCGAATAGTACAGTTGAAGGAAGTTCTCCGGGTCGGAGTAGTCGGCTTGCCAGCCCATCGTGTACAACTGGCACTGCTTCCTGTGAACCTTGTCCTGGAGGGTTGGCCAGTCGTTCATTTCAACCTTCAGCGTGACGCCGATCCGCTTGAACTGCTGCTGGGCGAACTCCGCCATCTGGCGGGATGACTCATCCACGCTCCAGGTATCAAGCGTCAGCGGCGGAATATCCTCACCAGGCTTGATGACACCCGCGGCAACCAACTCGCGCTTCGCCTCGATCATCTTCGCCTTGGCCGCTTCCAGGTCGAACCTGGCGTAAGGGCCTGGCCCAGCCTTGTCGTGACCTTCGAAGCTGCTGGGAATCATGTTCACCGCTCGCGTACCCCGCCCGTTGTACAAAACATCGATATGTTCTTCGACGTTATAGCACAGGCACAAGGCCTGCCGCAGGGATTTGCTGGCGCCAAGGACCTTGTCGTCCATGTTGAATGCGTACCAGTAAATTGCCGGGTCAATCGCCTTTACCAGCCGGATGCCAAGACTTTGCCACTGATCGGCAAGGTCACGTGAAGGTGAGATCACACTGTCGTACACCGCCCTGGGAATACCGCTGGTGTCGACTTGCTTGGTAAGGAACAGCATCCAGGTTGGGTTGTCCTCGGCCACATAAGTGTAATATTTCACATCCACGAACGGCACCTTCTTGCCGGCATCGGCCAGCAGGCCGGCCTCCTCATCGCCGGGGGCGCCTTCGCTGGGGTAGTAGTCCGGGCGAAAATCCTCGTTTCGTCTGAACACGATCTTGTTGCCGGCAATCCAATCCGTCAGGACGTACGGTCCCGTGCCCACCATGGCCCGGTAGTCGTGGATCTCCGGGCTGCGATCATTCAGGGCAATCGCCTCCCGGCCGCCGTGCTTGTCGTCGCGCGTGGCCAGATGATAATCTATCAGTTCACGAGGAATCGGGGCGTAGACGTGCATGGCCAGCACGTAAAGCAGTTGGGGGAAAGGCGTCTTCAAGTGAATTCGCAACGTGTGCTCGTCCAATGCCTCCACGCCCTTCAAGGGCAGGTCATAGCGGGAGAAATCACCCTTATGGAAGCTGCGCGTCTTGTCACGGTATTCGGTCAACCCAACGATCTTCTCGCCCACGAACGCCCACGAAAGGTGCGTGGTGAGGTGGAAATCGGCAATACGTTTGAAAGCCAGAACAAAATCCTCAGCACGCACGGTCCGCGTCTTGCATTTGCCGTCGGCACCGATGCCGAAACAGGCATTCCGCGCGTACTGGACAGACTTTCGGATTCGGATCGTATATGTGAGCCCGTCCACAGACACCTCGGGTATCGCCTCGGCCAGTTGTGCAATCACCTCCAAGGGTCTCTTCAGGAAATGGTAGGCGTAAAGCGATTCGTACACGTTGCCCTGCATGGCGGCAGAGGTAGTATCCCCGCAGGTGGCCGGGTCGATCGAGCGGACCTTCGCGCCGTAGACGTTGTAGCCCACTACCTGCCCGGCAGATCCGACAGCGCTTTGCCGCTTCAGCAGAACGAAAGGCGACAGCGACAAGGCTGCCACTATCACCGCCGCAATGATATAAGAAAAGCCTTTCACCGGTCGATTGGTCTATCTGCCGGTCGGTCAATTGACCGAATCGGCCAGGCAATCCGTCTTTCGACAGTCGATCTCATCAATCCGTTTTTCGATCGGTCGGCTGTGTAGCCGGCTTGCTGCTTGGCGACAGCGGCGTCGGGGTTTGTACGTCAACGATGTTGAGAAGGCCGGGCACATCTTTCGTGCCAACCCACTTCCACACCGCCAGAGCAACCCGGGAAGCCTGGCCGGGGCTTGAGGAACGAATCTCGTTGGCTACCGGAGATTGCACCGCCGCCGTCAGGCGCATCAACGCACGCTCGCTGTCGATAAGAAGTGTTTCCAGATCGTCAGCCCTATCCAGTTTACTCGCCTTGCCTTCCGGGTCGGTTACAAAGCAGTCGCCATAGGCCCGCTCGGCGTTGGTCAGTACTTCGGCCACCAGTTGCAGCAGGTCTTTACGATCGGCTTGGTTGGCGGCGCCGCCCAAGATGCCGGCTAAGGCCACGGCCTGGGAACAGACCGTGCAAATGCTCGAATCGCCGTCCCTGACTGCCTGCAAGTTCCGCTTTACACTCGCGGCCAGGATTATCCGACCGGCAGGGTACAAAGCCTGCGGCTTTGTGGCGCCCGAGCCGGCGGCGGAAGGATCGATCACCTTCAGCAATGCCGTCAGGACCACCGGTGAGGTTTCCTCCTCGGCCATGGCGTTCAGCGCCTTGAACATCTCCGCCTGATCCGGCGAAGGACGCTCCAGCAGTATGTCGCGAATCTTCGAGTACGTCTTCAGCCCGTAATACCGCACAGCCGCGTTGGGGTGGGCGACCAATTGCCCCAAAACCGGCGAGACCTGGGGTATCTGGAACTTCGACAGGACCACGCCGGCGTTCACCAGCACTAGCGGTTGTTCGCTCTTGAAGACGATGTCGGCGAAGTTGGGACCAGCCGATTCGACGAAATATCGCATGTAGCCGGTGCCGTTATCCTTGCCGTAGGCCACTGCAACCATCTGGGCGGCTAACTTGACAACTTCGGCGCTGCTGGCCGAGACCACCGGCGTTTCCATCGCGCCGGCCATCTTCTCGGCGTAGTACCTCAGGAATGCATCAATCTCGGCCTTCTGCGCTGCGGTGAGTTCGCCTCTGATCGATCGGGTTTCGTCGGATACTGCGGGGACTTGAGCGACGGCCTCACCCACAAGGGCCCCGAGCATCAGGCAAACGGTCACCACTAACAGCCGATTGTTCATTGCCGTGGGATCCTTCAGGTCCAGCCAAGTCACACAACTACAGTCAAACACAGCAGCTTGCAGCACGCCCCAACACGGCGGACGCCGCAGAAGAAACAAATACTAGAGTCGATGCACCACCCCTGTCAAGGACCAATTGGACCCATAGTGGACCCAAAAAAATTTGAAGTTTCCGGCCCGCAAGCCGTTTGAGAAACACCTACACCAGGCGTTGCAGCGGCATTGCTGTTAGAGGCTCTCAGTTTCGGCCGTCGCGGATCGACCACTTGCACAGCCAGGCACCAATCATCACCAGCGTGCAGGCAACCCACAGACTCGCCGGCGGCAACACACCCAGAATCGCACAACTAAGGGCGGTCGACAGCACCGGCGTCAAATGGGCCGCACTGGCAAGCAGGGTCTGATTGCCCCGTTGTATCCCCGCCTCCCACATCACGTTGGCCAACAAACCCGGGCCGACCGCCACAAGCAACAGCGGCCACATTATCTCCGCCGACCAGTCCGAAGACTCCCTCAATACCACCCGAAGAACAAGCATTGCGAGCCCTGTGCCCACCATAAAGACGGATGCAGCGCCAACTTCGGCGTCTCGGGCCCATCGGCGTGCGAGATTGGAATACAAACCCCACGCAACCGCCGCCACCAACGCCAGCAGGTACGGCCAAACGTTGGCGCTCAGACCCGCGAACAAATCCTCTGCACCCACGCTGCCAGTTGGCCAAGCCGCCAGA
>JABMQG010000410.1 GCA_013203365.1 Planctomycetota bacterium
CTCCAGACGCACCATGGCCGTTGCGGATGTTCTTTACGGCGTCACGATGCAGGAGCCCGGCGTTTCCAAGCGAATGAGCGTGAAGTTCGAACAGGCCGCCCAGATGGTCGAGGATGATCGCGACGAGCTTCAGGCGGACCTGGAGGAAGCGGCTGTGGGTTTGAGTTGAGGGTTTAACAGGCCGGGGCCCGAAGAAGGAAAATCCGTATGGCCAATGCGAAGAAGGTAGGCATCATCGGAGGCAGCGGATTGGGTGATGCGCTGTGCGGAAAGACCACAGGCAAGAGAACCGTCGTAAAGACGCCGTTTGGCGAGCCGTCCGACGCGGTAGTCCAGACCAACTGGGCCGGCGTCGACGTGGCCGTGCTGAACCGCCACGGGAGCGGGCACCTGATTAACCCCTCGATGGTCAATTATCGGGCGAATATTTATGCACTAAAGTCGCTCGGATGCACGCACGTCATCGCCAGCGGGGCGGTTGGAAGCCTCAGAGAGCATATCGAGCCCAAGCATCTGGTGATACCCGACCAGGTTATAGACAAGACGTACCGTCGCGTCGGGACGTTTTTTGACGGATTCTTTGCCGCCCACGTGGAGTTCGCCTGGCCGTTTTGCCCGGTTCTTCGGCAACACCTGCTCAACTGCTCCGACGCGATAACCACCACGGTGCACGACGGCGGAACCTACGTTTGCATGGAAGGCCCAGCCTTCAGCACGCGTGCCGAGAGCGAGATGCACCGGTCGTGGGGGGCCGACCTGATCGGTATGACCGCCATGCCCGAGGCGAAGCTTGCCCGAGAGGCCGAGTTGGCCTACGCCCTAGTGGCCCTGCCCAGCGACTACGACTGCTGGCGGCCGCACCCGGCAGACCTGGACAAGCACGAACTGCTCAAGGAGATCATCGGCAACCTTGCCGAGGCAACCGCCAACGCAATCGAACTGATCAAGCTGGCTGTGGCTCGTTTCGACGAAATCGCCGATTTGCCCAGCCCGGCGCATAACGCGTTGGAGCTGGCCATCTGGTCGAACCGGCAATATATCCCGGCCAAGGCCAAGGGAACGCTGGGTCCGCTGGTGGCGAAGTATCTTTAGGATGGATTTTCCGATTGCGAAGGTCGGGGCCGCCGTGCTGAGCGGTCTGCCCTCCACGATGCACCAATGGTGGGCGAGACGGCCATTTGGCTCGTGCCGAGCGATGCTCTTGGGGCTCTAAATGTATGTTCAATACCCTGGCTTGGACCGATGCGGGCCCTGTTGTATGACTTCCCGCTGGTAGAGAGGTCAGCTCTCTATCAGTTGGTGAAGGATGGCGCCTTCGCAGTCCCGGGGGAAGGGAAGGTTCATGAGGTGGGACAGTGTCGGCACCACGTCAACGATCCAGGCCGTGCGCTGGAGTGTGTATCCCTTTTTTATGCGGGGGCCGCTCATGCACAAGAAACCGTCGATGGAACCGCTGCCCCGATCGGCGACGGGAAGCTGTTTTCCGTGCCCGCCTGTCACGGCGGTCTGCGTGAAGATGACGTCGCCCACACGGTCCCCCCACAGTCCCAGGCTGCGGCACTCTTCCTTTCTCAGCGCGAGATTCACCAGACGCTCGCCCGTCTGCGGATCTCGATAGTCCAGGAGAAGGTCGATTACTCTGGTCCTCACCTCTTCGAAATGTCTTCCGGGTTCTACGATGCCGTGAGGCTCCCTGCCCTTGAGGTTGACATAGACTTCGTTCTCGGAAAGTGGCACGGCGAGTGTCTTCTCCCAATCCACTCGCTCCGTCCAGAAGGCTTTCTCAAGGCGGTGGGTATCTTGCGTGGGTGTGGCGCCGACAACTTGGCGTGCGAGATCATCGTCGCTCCTGAACGTGAGGAGGCCCTTCTGCTCGAACAGTTCCACAAGAGGTAGGCCCCGCCCGTGCGGCAGAAAACCGTGATCCGATACCGCAACGATGATCGTTTCGTCGTCGGCCAAGCTCATCATCCCGCCCACGAAGTCGTCCAATATCTCGTAAGCCCTGTCGATGAGCGCGGCGTATCGCGCGTTCGTTTCCGGCTCATCCGTGGTGAGTGGATCGGCCATGTCCATCCACAGGTGCTGGACGTTGTCTGGAATGTGCGACTGCGTCCACAGAAAACCCCAATCCTCTTTTGCCGTGATGTGTCGCGCGGCGTCCACCATCCACTCGCATTGAAACCGGCACAGGTCCAGCACCGCGTTTTCCCCCGCCTCGCCTAAGGTTGTGGCGAGACGGGCGAAATCCTGGTTGGTGTCGCAGCCATTAATGTTGGGCATGAAGGGGCCGAACCTCTGTGTGAGCTCGGGCCCGAGCTCCACCGGGTGCGCCCAGCCGCGGTCTGGCATGACGCTCGTGGTGTAAAGCGTGAATTCCCTCCCATCGGCTGAGAGTGCCAAGAGCCGGACGCGCACGTAGCCCTTCTGTTTCGTTTGCGGATAGGTGATGGGCAACCAGGAGGACCATTCGCCCACCCGTAGCGTTGCGATCGGGTCGCCGGCGTCCCTGTCGGCTGTGAGAAGAACACGATCGTAACCACCGCCGGTTCCAGACAGTAGGGCATATAGGACCGCCTTGCCCGGACCGTAATGGTCGGACAGGCGCCGCCCCTCGCCGATCTCGCGGTGCTCGATGGCGCCAAAGTCCAGAGGCGCCTCCAGGGGAGACGGGCCGCCCTCGGGGACGTTCCTCC
>JABMQG010000411.1 GCA_013203365.1 Planctomycetota bacterium
CCACCGCAGCATTGGGCTTGCATGGGCCGCGCCATGGCAATAGTATCATCCGCACGACGAATCTGCGGTGTAATTGAACCCGTTGCCCCATTTGGCTTTGGAGCGGGTGGACGAACAACTGGAAAGTGGAGGCCTAACAAGCAATGATTGACCTGGAATTCCATGGCGCAGCTAAGACCGTCACAGGTTCGTTCCACATACTCCATCTTCCGGACGGACCAATCGCACTTGATTGCGGTCTGTTCCAGGGCCGGCGAAGCATCGCGCGCGAGATGAACGTTTCCTTTCCCGTTCCGCCCGAGCAATTGCGGGCGGTATTGCTCTCGCACGCACACCTGGATCACAGCGGGAGAATCCCCCAACTGTTCACCCAGGGCTTTCGTGGCAAGATATACGCCACCTTTGCCACCTGCGACCTGTGCCGAGTCATGCTCGCCGATTCGGCCCACATTCAAGAGGAAGACGCCCGCTTCTGGAACGAGCATCGCGCCGCCGGCCCCGCCGAGCGAATCGAGCCGCTCTATACCGCCCAAGACGTCCAAATGGCGAATGAATATTTTCAAGGCGTACCATACAATAGCCCCGTCACCATAGCCAAAGGCTGTACCGCTACGTTTCTGGAAGCCGGGCATATTCTGGGCTCGACGTGCATCATGGTTGAGATCGCCGGCAACAGCACCCGACTGTTGTATACCGGCGACCTCGGGCGATTCATGACCCCAATCCTTCGCGACCCGACCAACCCGATGCCGGAGGCAGACTACCTCATCACGGAATCAACCTACGCTAACCGCACCCACGCCGATGCCTCAACGACGAAAGACCAACTGGTCCAGGTGATAAATGAAACCCGTGCGCTCGGCGGAAAGGTCATCATACCAGCCTTCAGCCTTGGGCGAACGCAGCTCCTGGTCTACTGCCTCTCCCAAGCCGTCGCTGAAGGGCAGCTCCAGCCGCTACCGATCTACGTCGACAGCCCACTCAGTGTCAACGTCACCAAAGTGTTCACCGAACATCCCGAATGCTACGACGAACAGGCACGCGACTTCTGGCACGCACGTGGCAACATCTTCGGCCGAGGGCTGGTAACCTACATAACCGAGGTCGACCAGTCCAAGGCGATCAACGACAAAAACGAGCCGTGTGTTATCATCGCCTCCGCCGGAATGTGCGAGGCCGGTCGTATACTGCATCATCTCAAGAACAACGTCGAAAACGACCGCAACACCGTCGTAATCGTAGGCTACATGGCCCAACATACGCTGGGCCGGCGGATCGTCGAGCGAAATGAAAAAATCAAGGTATTCGGCCGCGAGTACGATCTGCTCGCCCGTGTAAAAACACTGAACGGTTTCTCCGCACACGCCGACTCCGGCGACTTTAAACGCATCCTCGGCCCACTGGCCAAAAAGCTCAAGGGCGCCTTCGCCGTTCACGGCGAAAACTCCCAACTACAAGCCATGAAGGACCTGCTCACCCAAGCTGGCTGCAAGAACACCCGAATCCCATCGCAGGGCGAAAAGATTTCCATCTGAAAAACGAATAATGGTGCGATTCTTATCATATACGCCGAAGGACGGACATTTCTACTTTGGCTTGACACGGTTTTCCAGACACTGGAACCGGCAATAGCCAGGCCGGCAAACAGAGCGGTGCAGCCACCCGATCCGATGGCTGAACAGAAGCGTCAAGTGCTCTGGCGGCCGGCCCGGCATGGGTTCATTTGCCCGAGCCATTGTCGGGCTTTTGAGGCGAACTGGCCAGCGGCGATGGCGGCGCGAATGGCGGCCATGAAGCGAGCGAAGAAGGTGATGTTGTGGATGCTCAGAAGTATCGGCCCGAGCATTTCGCCGGCGAGAAATAAGTGACGCAAGGCACCCCGGCTGTAGTGCCGGCAGGTGAGGCACGGGCAACTCTCCTCAAGCGGACTGCGGTCGCCGGTGTGGCATGCGTTACGCATTCGCAATGGGCCGGAGAAGGTGTAAGCGAAGGCGTTTCGCCCGTTTCGAGTGGGAAGGACGCAGTCGAAAAGATCTATACCACGAGTCACCGCGGCGAGGATATCCGCCGGTTCGCCGACGCCCATGAGGTATCGCGGCTTGGACCTTGGGAACTGCCCATCGACGGCGTCGAGCACAGCTATCATCGCTTCATGCCCTTCCCCGACGGACAACCCGCCGACGGCGTAGCCAGGCAAGTCAAGTTGAACGATGGCCTCGGCTGAGGCCGCACGCAGGTCGGCGTGCAAGCCACCTTGCTGGATGGCGAACAGCGCCTGGTCGTCGCGGCTCTTGGCCGCAGCACACCTTCGCGCCCACGCCGCCGACCGGCGTACCGCCCCGGCAATGACGTCGCGGGCGGCGTCGTGCGGGGGACACTCGTCCAACTGCATTATCACGTCCGCCCCCAGGAGTTCCTGGACCCGGACGGCCCGTTCCGGCGTAAGAACCACCGTAGCGCCGTCAATGTGGCTGGCGAACGTAACACCGTCTTCGTCAACCTTTCGCAGCTTGGCAAGACTGAAGACCTGGTAGCCGCCGCTGTCGGTCAGGATGGGCCCGTCCCAGGCCATCAGGTTGTGCACGCCGCCGAGCGCTGCGACCACTTCAGGGCCCGGGCGCAACAGCAGATGGTAGGTGTTCGCGAGGATCATTTGCGACCCGCTGGCGACGATATGGTCGCGCGTGACGCCCTTGATCGTTCCGCACGTACCCACGGGCATGAACGCGGGGGTATCCACCACGCCGTGAGGTGTGGAAAACTTTCCCACCCTGGCGGCTGAGGATACGGATTCGTGCACGATCTCAAATGCGAACATGCCGGCAGCATACATGACCGATTCCTGGCGGGCAAGCGGGTCGGGGGAATTGCATGGGCAGCAGGCGTTACGATTGTATCGACTGCGAGGGTTGTACATGCCGAATTGTTCCTCTGTTTGATGCGTACCACAGTTTGACCAATTCAGTTCGCTCGGCCGGTGCTATATTCCGTATGGAATATTGGTTGGCCGCAGCCAGATAGAGCCGGACCGAAGTGACCGTGCGGTCTCGCCAGTAAAACTTAAAGTGCTCTAAGGTAGCTGAACCGATCGGCCTTATCGAGGTGGTTAATTTCAGACGCAAAACGAGTCGCCCCTCGCCTACAGAGCCTACATCGGGCCGATCTATGCCGGTTACGACGGCACCGTAAGAGGCGCTCCGTCGCCGCCGGCAATGGGACAAGGCTAGAGCACTTTAAGTTTTACTGTAGCACTCAGATTGGCTGTGACTTCGGCTAGGCGGCACCGTCACCAGCTGATCCTTTTGCCTGGGCTGACTACGTTGGAAGCACCCGTGCCAAGGCAAGTCGAAGAACTTTATTCCACTTGCATGATCTTAGCGCCGGGGTAATAGGCGCGGAGGATTTGGTAGTATTTCATTCCACGGCGGGCCTTGCCTTCGGCGCCATACTGACACAGCCCGACGCCGTGCCCGAAGCCTTTGCCGTCTTCAAAACTGATACTGTCGCCGGCATCGCGAATAGTGCAATCCATACTGTAGAGTTTTTTTGCACCTGCCGAGCCGTAGCGCAACAGGGCGATGCGAAGGTCGTCCGCGCGAATAGTGGCGGTCCTACCGTCTTCGGAAATGATGTCCAGCCAGAGCGGCCGACCCCAGTTGGTCGCCGAGCGAATGCGGATTGCCCTGAGCGTGCCCATTTGAGCCACCTGTCTGTAACACTGCGCAACAGCGGCGTACACCTCGGTTTTCGCTATCAGCACCGGCGCCCACCGGTAACGGCCGGAGAACGCGCAGTCTTGGCACACTACTCCGCCGGAGAGCGGCTGAAACTGTTGGTCCTGCGGTTCGAGCCCGTCGGCGGCACTGGTCATGCCTCCACAGCAAGAGCTGTAATAGGCCTTGAATATCTTCGCCGCTCCTTCAGCGTCGGTGCCGGCCAGCACCTGTCCGCAGGTCTGCCGGACGGCGGCCAGGCTCTTGGGTGTTTCTTTGTCGAGCCCACCGTAGACCTGGCTGCGCTGGTCGGCGTACACGTCGAAGCTGCGGTGCCGGCCGGTGTGTTGGGATTCGTACAGTGCGTAAGTCCTGGCTGCGACGGCTAGGGCCTCATAAGTCTCGATGTGCCAGCTTTGTGGCAGCTCACATGCCAGCACGCCGGCCAAATAACCCTCCAGGGGTACGTGATTGTCGACGTGGAACCGCCGATCGTCCGCATCGACAGGTTGGATCACCAGCGAACCCCGGTATCGGCGGCCGTTGCACTGTACGAACGTATCCTTCTCCGCAGGTTCGATCCGCACAACCTGGCCGACGCCGTAACGATTGCCAAGCACCCAAGTCCGGTCGCGGCGGAGGAGCACCGTCGGTGGCAATACATTGCTTGAGCCGCCGACGGCTTTTCCGTCTACCATCAGCCGATAAGGCCCCGTGACGGCGAGGCGGACTAAACAGACAGATTCTCGCAGCCGCACACGAACGATCCGGCCAGACACCGGCAGGGCTGACCCGGCGACCGGCCCCATTTGTCGATGGCAACTGGAGATCATGCCGCACAGCGAGATCGCCAAGAGCAGCAGCACGTCGGCCGTTCGGATCAACTGGTGTTTCACGGGTTTTGCTTTGCCTCGGCTGGAACACTTAACGTTTGGCTGTAGCACCCCAGACCGGCTGCGCCTTCAGCGGGCGGTGCCGCTCTGCATCGACAATGCATAGGCAACGCCTGGTTTCTGGCTCCTTGCCGGCCTCGCCCCCGCTCAGCATGGAGAGCTACATTCCATCGTTAACCGCTCTATTTCTGCCGGGGGGCCCGCATTGGGCCGGCCGGTCATCACTGTCGCAGTTCCAAGCCGAATTCCGCCAGTCGCTCCTTGACCTCTTCGAGACTGGTGTGTCCGAAGTTCTTACAGGTAAGCAGGTCCACTTCGGTTTGTGCGGCCAACTCGCCGAGGGTAGTAATCTCCAGCCGTTCCAGCGCCTTGCGGGCCCGGACAGAAAGCTGCAATTCGGCGATGGGAGTCGCCAGGACCCCTTCATTGCCTACAACGGCACCGTGGCCTTGATCAGTAGGGACGACTGAGGGCCTAATCTCGGCCTCCTGGCCCAGTTGGCGGCCCTTCTGGGCGAGCATGGTATTGATCTCGGCCAGGGAGGTATCCCAAAAGTTCTTCGAGCCGAGCAGATCTGCCTAGGTGATCTTAAGAAGG
>JABMQG010000412.1 GCA_013203365.1 Planctomycetota bacterium
GAGATCATGTCGGCTTCCGTCGGTACACTGACGACGTTAAACAACGTGCAGGCCCGGGTAGTGGCAACATCGACGTGGCATCACGCCCACGGCCCCATGGGCAAGTTGGTGGCCTCGGCTACGGAAAAGGGTTTCAGCCTCCACAAGTGGAACATCTGGGAATCTATCCAGAACTGCCCGCCCGACAGGCACCAGAACGGCCGAGGCTGTCGTCAATGCTTATTGCAGAGCCCGTGTCTTGCCAAAGCCAAACAGCTGAACGCCCGAACGCAGGTGGGCATTGCAAGCGAAGGGTGCGGCCTGTTTGCCATAGATGACGCGATCAAGCAGTATCGGCAGTGGTCCACCGAGCAGTGGGAGGCCGAGGCCGAGTGCAACCGTCCGACCCTGACGGGGCTGGTTTATTCACAGTTCGACAGGCGAGTGCACGTCAGAAGTGATTTGGACTTCTGCGACGAGTTGCCGGTCTTCCGTGCCATTGACTGGGGCTTGAACGACTTCGTTTGCCTCTGGATACAGCAAGGCAAACGTGGCGAAGTGTACGTCGTGGACGAACTGTGTTTTCGAGACACCACGACGCACCAGGCTGCTCGGCAAATTCGGCAACTCGATGCGTCCGTTCGCGTAGAGGCCACGTACTGCGATCCAGCCGGACGAAACCGAAACGACCAGACCGGGTACAGCGATATTGACGTTTTCCGCCAGCATGGCATTCACTGCCAATACGCGCTATCACCGTGGGCGCGTGAGATACGCAACGGGGTAAGCGCCATACGGGCGGCACTACGGCCGGCAGGTGGTGTGCCAAGATTGTTCGTTGCAGGCAAGTGCGCCCAGGTAATCAATGCCTTTGAAAGCTACAAGCTTCGTCAGATGAACGGTGAGTATGTCGATGAGCCGATCAAGCCGCAGCCGGCCGATCACGCTATGGATGCCTTGCGGTACTACTTCGTGAACCGCCACGCACTTTTCCGGGCCGAAGCCCGCCGAATGGGATACTCTGGATGAGCAGGACTAGCCAATGACAGATCAATTCAATCCTTTCCAAACCGGTCCGCTATACGAGCGACACAAAGCCCGCTGGCAATTGGAACTGGACGTCAGCGAATTCACGCTGGATGTCGTACAGGCCGGCACTTATCTGGAGGCTTTCTCGGACAGGGAGCACCCGGACGACTACGCATATCGCACCTCCATGTCCTGCCCATTGGATATGTGTCGCGACGGCGTACGTATCCGAGTGGACAACCTGTGGCGAACGCTGCCAAAGCGCCGGGTTTATCCGGGCAAGTATGCCGACCTAATCAGTCAGCTGCTTTACGACGCTGATGGTGACGGCACGTCTCTGGATAAGTTCATGCAGGATGCCTGCTGGGATATGTACGTTACCGGCACGGATATCGTTACTCAGGTCACCTCGGCTCCGAAGCTTCCGGTCAGAACGCGGGCCGACGAGCAGGCCGCCGGCATTCGCCCGTACTTCATGCGTTTCTCACCCATGCAGCGCTATGATTGGGCCGTGAACGGCTCGCGGAACTTTGTCTGGGCCCGATACTGTCTTGGAACCGAACACCCGGCCGACGAACGGAATGCCGATGAGGTCGCCGTCACGCAGTTTCTGACACTGACGACAGCCGAATGGCGAAAATGGCGGGTGACCCGGCAATCCGATGCCGCCGGTAGAATTTTGGTTGAGTTGGTTGACCGAGGGGTCAACCCGCTTGGCCGGCCACCGATTATCAAGCTATACTATTCTGAGTCACGAAAGGTTGGCCAAGGCGGGGTGCCACTGTCGTTGCTGACACGGCCGGCCTTGGTGGCCAAAGTTGCCATGAACGTCAAGAGCCAGGCCGACGCGGACCTGCTGGCCGCCGTCACGCGATGGATGCTCTCGGGCGCAGCGGCCGAGGATCTGCCCGAAACCTACGCCCCCGGGGTCGTGTGGAAAATCCCCAATCCGGATGCTCGGCTGCAGATTGCCCAGGGCGACGTTGCCCACATTCAGGAAAAGCGCCAGTGGCTGGTGTTATACCTGGCAGAGATACTCCGACTGTTGAAATTCCGCGGCGGCATGGCCGAAATCAATGCTTCTTCCGGCTCAGGTCTGAAGCTTGCCATCGAACGAACTGACCTGGACAACGAACTACGCTCAACCGCCGGGCAGATGGAAGCAACGGAAATGGAGATGATACGGCAAGCGGTCTGCCTGGCCAAGGGCGTCCACATTCCGCCCGAGCGTGCCGCCGAAGAACTCAAATACGACGTCTCTTACAACCGCGATTTTATCCTCGAACCCGTGGGCGAGATGCTTGACAACATCGCCAAATGGATTAGTGGCTGCTCCATTATTGCTGGCGATGTCAAAGAAATCAGCCGGGAGATGGTTCGCCAGTTGGCCAACATGCTCATGCGGGACGGCACAATCCCCTATAAGCAAGCCCTTGCGGAAATCGATGCAGCCAGCTTTACCGGGGCGATTGGCAAGCCATCTGCCGGGCCGGAGACGACGCCGACGTGAAGATTGTCCATTTGTGCGTAACCCCCGTCGCCGGTGCGGCCTGGGCGGCTGCGGAGGCCTTTGGCCAGTTGGGGCACGAGTCGTTTGCCTTTACCGGGCGACGGTATAGCAACGGGCGGGAGATGCCGGCTCATGGGGGCTGGCCGCCAGGAGATCAAGACAGAGCGCAGATTTTGGAGGCAGATGTCATTGTTTGCCACCAGGGTCATCCCTACCGCCTGCCGTGGTATCCCAAGGGCAAGCCCACCGTATTCGTCTATCACAGCCAGCCATATCACGTTTGGCGAGACGGAGAGAAGGACGGTTGGCCGTGGGCGGTTGTGGGGCAATATCAGACGCGGTTGTACGAGAACTGCTGGATGGTGCCCAATCTGATACCGCTGAATCATCCATGGTATCAGGCGGGCGAGAAGCCTACTGACAGGGTGATGGTCGCCTATAGTCCGTCCAACCGTACGTTGACCGGTTGGGACGACAAGGGCTATCTGCAGACAATGGCGGCGTTTCATGGGCTGCAGGCTGAAGTTGACTTGATAATGGGCGTATCGCTCGAGCAGTGCCTTGCACGCAAGGCGACGGCCCACATAGTTATAGACGAATGCGTTACTGGCAGTTACCACCGGTCGAGTTTGGAAGGCCTTGCGCTCGGCTGTGTGGTGGTCAATAACTGCGATGCACTGTGTGCCAATAACATTCGCCAGATGACGGGTGGCGCGGAGCATCCATTCGTCACCTGCGATGCCGGCAATCTCCGCAACACGCTTGACAGGCTTATTGCCAAAGGGCCGAAGCAGTTAATCCAGGCCGGCCTGGCCAATCGCAAGTGGGTGGATGCGGTGTGGAATGCCAAGGACTTGATTGAAAGGAATTGGGTGCCATTGATACACGCGGCGGTGGAACATGCCGGCCATTGAATTACATAAGGACGGAAAGACACAGGTCTTCAGTGTCGAGCCTCAGACAAATCGACGTCCGGCGATCCAGCGTCTGTTGGATAACGGCTGGGAAGTGGCCGAGAGTTCTCGCGAGGGGTTTGGCCTGTACATGCTGCGTAGCCGCCCGCCTGTAAGCCCAGCCGTCAAGCCGTGGGTGTTTCGCAAACAGACCGTAAGAAACCCCATACCATGCCGGGTCTGGTACGCCATTCCGTCTGCCAACCTTGATAACCTCCGTCGCTGCTTGAAGGCTTGGCAAGAAATGGGCTATCGAACGGCCGTGTTGATCGAGGCTGATGAAGATTGGGAGCTGGATGTCGATCTTATCCTCCGCCAGCGGGGCTATGAGGGCTATCCCGCCGCAGTGAATCGTCTCTACCGGGCAATCGGTGAGAAGGCTGACATCGTTGTCACGGGGGGCGACGACATCTACCCGGATCCGAATCATATGGCCGACCAATTGGCCGAACAGTTCGCGGATAGATTCCCCGATGGGTTCGGCGTGATGCAGCCTGTCGGGGATGACTTTCATGGCACGGATCGCATCTGTGGCAGCCCGTGGATGGGTCGGAAATTCATCCGAACCATTAACGGCGGCAAGGGCCCGTTTTGGCCGGAGTACGCGCATTTTTTCTGCGACGAAGAGATGTTCGAGGTTTGCAAGATGCTCGGTGTTCTCTGGCAGCGTAAGGATCTGGTGCAATATCACGACCACTGGAGTCGTAACGGCGGCCGACAGAAGCCATACCATGAACGGGCGCAGAAGAACTGGAGCGATGCGGCCAAACTGTTCTACCGCAGAAAGGCTGAAGGGTTTCCAGACCACGGGGTAAAGTAGTGAAGATCATCGGCCTCATGCTTGCACGTAACGAGCAGTGGGTGATTGGCAGTTCAGCCAAGGCTGCACTGAGATGGGTGGACAAACTTGTCGTTTTGGATCACGCCTCCGCGGATGGTACCCGAACAAAACTAATCGAACTGGCCCAGTGTAATCCTGGTCGGGTACATATTCTTTCCCGTGACGACTCCCAGTGGCTGGAAATGGACCATCGCCAGGCCACTTTGGTCGAGGGGCGGCGGCACGGCGGCACCCATTTCGCCATCATCGACGCCGACGAAATCCTAACGGCCAATCAGCTCGACTCTATTAGAGCGTCTAACGTTTATGATGCAACATATCCGATGTAGTAAGTATGGGCATTGCATCACAAGGAACACGGGAGCGGGCGTTGGCGGCCTATGAAACCGGCAAGGTTACGCTCGGGCATATCGC
>JABMQG010000413.1 GCA_013203365.1 Planctomycetota bacterium
CACCGACATCGAGGCCCTGCCCAAGTGCATCCTGTTCTGGCGAAGTTACACCCACTGGATAGGGGGGATGGGTATCATCGTGCTGGGACTGGCGCTGTTGCCGCTGTTGGGTGTTGGGGGGATGCAGATCTACCGCGCGGAAGTTCCCGGCCCCACGGCCGACAAACTCGTCCCCCGCGTGCGTCAAACGACCAAGCTCCTGTGGGGGATTTACGTTCTTCTCAGCGTTGCGGAGTGTGTGCTGCTATGGGCTCATCCTTCGGTCACGCTGTACGACGCCATGTGTCACACCTTCGGCACCATGGCGACGGGCGGCTTCTCCACCCACTCGGCCAGCATCGGTTACTTTCGCAGCGCTTACGTGGAGGCGGTCATCATCGCGTTCATGGTGTTGGCCGGCGCGAACTTCGCGCTGCACTTTGCCGGACTGCGGGGCCGTCTCAAGGCGTACGTGCAGAGCCCCGAGTTCGTGTTCTATGTCGGGGTGATGGCCGTGGCGGTCATGATCGTCGCACTGCTCCTGGCAGGGGAGTTCGGCGCGGGCGAGGCTCTCCGCCGCGGGGCGTTCCAGGTCGTCTCGATCACCACCACGACCGGCTACACCACCGACGATTTCAACGTCTGGCCGGTTGTGGTGAGGTTGGCACTGCTGGTGCTGATGTTCTTCGGCGGCTGTGCGGGGAGCACGGGCGGCGGGATGAAGCACGGTCGCGTCCTCCTGCTGATCAAACACGCCGGCGTGGAGATGCGCCGACTGCTGCATCCTCAGGGCGTCATCCCTGTTCGTTTCGGCGGCAAGCGGGTCAAGGACCGCGTGGTGCAGTCGGTGCAGGCCTTTGCGATCTTATACATTGGCCTGTTCGTCCTGGGCTCGCTGCTGATGACGGGGGTGTTCCTCGCCTGGCCGGACGCGATTCGGCCGGCGGACCACCCCGGTGAGGTCTCCTCCGACACTGTCGTCATCACGGCCGTGGCCTCAGTGGCCGCCACGCTGAACAACATCGGTCCTGGTCTCGGCCACGTAGGCCCCGGTGACACCCGCAGCTACTCCTGGGTGCCGCCACTCGGGAAGCTCGTGCTCGTGCTGTGTATGTTGACCGGCCGACTGGAGGTCTTTGCCGTGGTTTTCCTTTTTGTCCCATGGTTTTATAGGCAGTGAGCCCATGAGAATCGTCATCAACGGTGGAGGCGGCGTGGGGCGTACGCTCGCCGGCATCCTTAGCGAAGAACAGCACGACGTGACCATCGTGGAACTGCGTGCCGACCGGGCCGAGGCCCTCAACGAGGCGGTAGATTGCCACGTGGTCGTCGGCAGCGGCGCCACCCCGGGCAACCTCCGGGATGCCGGGGCCGGAGATGCGGATGTCTTCGTTGCAGCAACAGACCGGGATGAAGTGAACCTGCTCTCGTGCGCCATCGCACGCAAGCTGGGCTGTCCGCGGAACATCGCCCGCGTGAGAGACCGCTCCTTCGGCAGCGATGACCAGGGCCTCCCGATCCGCGAGCTTGGCATTGACCAGATTATCAACTCCGACGAGGAGGCCGCCCATGAGATCGTCCGTCTGTTGCACAACCCCGGCACAACCCAGATGGTGCCGCTCGCAGACGGGGCTGTCGTTGTCGCGGGCATGGTTGTCGCCGAGGACAGCCCTTTCGACGGACGAACGCTCGCCGAACTGCCCAAGGTTCAGGGCCAGAGACAGTATTGTGTGGCGGCAATCCGTCGGCACAACGACGCCGTCATCCCCACCGGACAGGACTGCATCAAGGCGGGCGATGAGATCTTCGTCGTCGCCGAGCCCGACACAATCAGACGGATCGCGCTCATGGTCAATCCAGGCGCCGGTCAATACGAAGTCAACCGCGTCATGGTTTTCGGGGCCAGCGACCTGGGCAAGAACGTGGCTGCCATGCTCCAGCACGACTGTCGGGTGAAGCTCGTGGACACCAGCAGTTGGCATGCCGACCTGGTCCCGGAAGTTCTCAGCCGGACCCTCGTCATCGAAGGCGGCGGTCATGACATGGACCTGCTGGCGCGTGAGGGCTTGAGCGAAACAGACGCCTTCGTCGCCGTGACCGGTCAAGAGGAGACCAATCTCATCGGCTGTCTCTACGCGAAGCGGTTGGGTGTGCCACGGGTCGTCGCACGGGTGGAGCGGGCATTCTATCGACCGCTGATCAGGACGCTCGGCGTCGATGCGGCCGTCAGCACGCGCCACGTCACGGTGAACGCTATTCTCAAATACATCCGTATAGGGGACATCAAGGCCGTCGCACGCATGCGCGGCGTGCCCGTTGAGGCGTTGGAGTTCGTTCCCCGTTCCGGTGCGAAGGCCCTCAACTGCCCGTTGCGCAAAATGCGGTTCCCCCGCGGCGCGCTGGTGGGCGTGGTCGTGCGGCCAGACGGAGTCGTGATCCCCACCGGCGACACCGAGATCCGTCAGGGCGAGCGCGTCATCGTTTTCGCGCTCCACAAGGCAGTGAAGACCGTCGAGAAGCTGTTCTCATAAAGATGACGCGCTTCGGGGAAGTCTGCTTGTTCTGCTGACTTCGGCGCCGAGAGATGGGAGGACCGATTCATGGCCAGGAAGGGGAAAGAGCCGGAGCCGATGCGTTCCGATACGGATTTGGCACGCATGGTCGACAAGGTGGCTCGGTGGTGCTTCCGCCGCTAAGTGTTGCTAAGCCGCCGCTCTCC
>JABMQG010000414.1 GCA_013203365.1 Planctomycetota bacterium
CGGCCTCGGCGGCGACACGATTATCCTTGGCAGAAACGGCGGCCGTGAGGTCGGCAGCCACCCAGTACAGCGGCATCTGGCCAAGGCAAGCAACGGCAGCGACGCGGACACGCCAATCTTCGTCGTTCAGGCTTTCCAGAATTGTCGGCAGGGCCTGGCAGTTCATGGTTCGCCCCAGGTCGGTCACCACGCGCTCCCGAAGCAGGGGATCTTTCCTGAAGGGTTCTTTGTGCAGCAGCGTCGTCAACAACTGCACCGTGCGCGAGCTGGAAAAGTAACTGAACTTCAACGGTACAGGCATCTGCGGCTCGGGCAGCGGGGTCGGTTGCGGCTCGGCCAATGCCGGCCAGGCTGGAACAAGCACAAACCCAACCAACAATACCAACCAAGTGTGTGTCAAAGGACAATATCTCGAAAAACGCATGGGTTTCGGCCTTCTTACATACTCGAACTGGTTACTTGCTCCGGCACAAATGCCAGACCCGCACAACAGTGATGGCGAACAGCACGCAAGCAACGACGGCCATCAAGCGAATGTGCGAGACGAACAGGTTGTACTGTTGGAAGCTGGGCACGCCGGCGGCATCCAGCACGGCCGCCACCGGATTCGGCAGAAAGACGGCCCGAACCAGTGACGCGTTGAGAATGCTGCCGCCCAGCAACACGATCATGGTCACGATGCTCAGCACTACCACTACGCCGTATGTCCATGCCGTCGCGGCACTAGTCCGGCTGCATAGGCTGGAAAAAAACATCCCAAGCACCACGACGAACACCGTCGTCACGCCAATTACCCCCAGCGAGCGTATGATGTACGGCCACAGGCCGCCGGCGAAATAGGTCAGAATCAGCAGAGCCGGCGTCATCGCCGCTACAAGCAGAATCAGCGGCACAATGGAGGCCTGGAGTTTGCCGACGACTATGGTCCAGCTTCGCAGGCGACTGGCGCGCATGAGGTCCCACACGCTGGTCTCGCGATCGGCGCAGATGCTGCCAGCCGACATGGCCGGACCTATCAGAACGATCAACACCACCTGAAGTACGGCAACCACGGCGACCATCTTCGAGACCAGACTGATCCCCTCGGCCACCCGAGTGCTGACGACCACCGTGACAACCCCCATAAGGGCGATCGACACCATCAGGCATATGCTGGCCATGCGCAGCAGCCACTGGATCTGCAGCATCGGACGCGTGCGAAATTCCTTGATCGCCACCGGGTTTTGCCACCAGCGGATCATTGGTTTTCTCTTGGCGGGGTCGAACAGGAAAAAGAAGCTTCGTGCGGAGATCTGGCCCCGTTCGACCACTTTGAGCCGTTCACGAGGGCGCGGTGGGGCCACCGGGCGATGCAGTTTGAAGAAAAGATACGCCGTTACGGCCACGAACATTAACGAGGCTAGTATCAGGTACAACTGCCAAAACGCCGGCATACCCGCTGCGCCGCTGGTGAACTCGCCGTCGGGTACCACTAGCGACAACATCGCCTGTAGCGGGCTGAGAGATGCTATGACGTGGATGAGCTTGGAACCTGCCGGACCGGCCCGCTGAATCATGTTTCCACTGATAGGCCAGGCCGGCATGGGCGCCAGGATGCACACCACCAGCAGGATAGCGTAGGTGACTATTATCGATCGATAACTGCGGTGCATGACGGCGCTGACAAGCAGGCCGATAGCGCCCAGGTACAGGCATGTGATAACGAGGATTCCGAGCACCGCCAGTATCTGCGTGCCTGTAACCCCGCCCAACAACAGCAGCGACGCCAGCACGGGCGCGCCCATGAGCACCAGTACCAGCAGAAACGTCAGCGAGCCGGCCATCTTCCCGAACGTCAGCTCCCAGGGCCTCAACGGCGTGGTGAAGAGGCTTTCGAAGGTATTGCGCTCCTTCTCGTAGGTCAGCGTCGTGGACGTGAATGCCGGGGCAAACATGGCGATCAGCAGCAACTGCCCCACGCCAAGAACCGTGAGCAACTGCTGGGCCTGATTGCCGCCGATGCTTTGCAGGCCCCGGTCGGGCCAATTCACGAACACCAGCGCGATCAACACCGCCAGGTAGACCACCTGCATACCCAACGCCTTCCGCGTTCGCAGGCTGGTGAGCACTTCTTTTCTGAGTATCGGATTGGTCATAGGCGGGTTTTCAATCCACAAGCTGCAATCTAGTCAACTTTACATCCCAGTATTCCGTGTTCGATATTCCACACTTCTTGCACATGCCACCGCAGCACAGTTGGCCGTCTTTTCAAGCCTTACGTCTCAGCCGCATTCCGGTCCGGAATCACTTATCCGCGGCCCCTTCCTCTTTTTGATCTCCATTTATGCCGCTGCCGGACAGGGCCATGAAGGCGTCTTCAAGACTCAAAGGCACCTCCCGGCACGTGATGACTTTGAGGTCGGCATGGACGAGACCGGCAAGCAATTCGACCTGTCCGGCGTCGTCGCCGCTGAAGCGGAACCGTAGAATGCCGAGTTTGGCATCTTCTGAGTCTGTCTCACTGCAGCGTTGGTCCTTTTCAATCAACGGAGCGGCTCTACCGGCGTCGCCGACGACCTTCAACTCTATCAACCGGTCACGCCGAATCGACCCGAGTACTTCTTCCAATGGTCCGGAGGCCTGGAGATGACCCTGGTGAATGATGCCAACCAAATCGCACACGTTGGCCAGCTCCGGAAGTATGTGACTGGAGACCAGCAGGGTCTTTCCGTGATCTGCCAACTCGCGCAGGAGAACCCGCATTTCAATCCTGGCCCTGGGGTCCAGGCCGTTGGCCGGCTCGTCCAGCAGCAGCACCTGCGGGTCGTGCATGAGCGTTCGGGCAATTCCGACC
>JABMQG010000415.1 GCA_013203365.1 Planctomycetota bacterium
GACCTGCAAAGTCAACAGGCCGAAGGCAGAGGTGCCGCCAGTGCCGCCAGTGCAACCAGAAAAAAACCCGGACGAGATTGATCGGTTCGTCGCTAGCCTGTCGCCGGAGGAGCGCATGCTTGTTGTGCTCAAACGCGAACTGTACGAGGGCAGTTGGGAACAGATGCTCAGCGACCTGCAAAGCCGCCTGGAAGGAAGACCGTACGTGTTCAAACTGGCCAACCGCATCGCCGACGATATTACGCGAATTGGCACTCTTAGGGAGTTTGAAACCGCTTATGGCCTCGACTTGGCCGATTACGTGAACTTGGATTCGTCAATGCTGCCTTGAAGGAGTAACTCCCGATGGTACGCTGTCTCGCCTGCGGACTGATGGCACTGTTAACCTTCACACTCGGATGCGCCAGTGGACCGCGAGCCAACTGGGAATGGGCCGTCACCGATGCTGCCCTTGCAAAGGCCGATCTGGGATACTACTGGCAGAACACGATTGTCCTGGGCGAAGCCGAGAAACTCCAGAGGATCTGGCATCTTGACGAGAACGTTTACTGCCTCAGCGACCGCAACCGCGTTTACGTGTTCAACGCCGTAACCGGCCAGCAGAAGTGGTCCAGCCAACTCGGCCGGCCCACGCAGACCTTCTTCGCACCCTGTCACATCGATCGAATCGTTGTGCCTTCCGTCGTCGGGGTGAATACCGCGGTGAACCCGCCGGCCGAAGGTGGCACTACGGTGGAGGATGTGGTGGTTTTCAATACGGTGACCGAAGCGATGGTGATCCAACGAGGCACCGGAAAACTGCTGCATAGAATCGACTTCGCCCGGGCGAACTTTGCCGCCAATACCGCCGTAGCCAGTGACGGTAAGAGAGTATTCGTTGCCGGCGTCAAGGGTAGATACTTCGCCTTGGACCTCGCCACAGGCTTGATGGAGTGGAAACTCAGCACCCACGCTCAGATCTCATCCAGTCCGGTCTACATGGGGCAAATGCTGTTTGTCGCCAGCCATGACGGTACCATCTACGCCACTTGGGTCAGCGACGACCACGGACGAAAAATCTGGCCTGACCCCGAAGTGCCACAGGCATCCGCGGCCTTCGCCGGCGATATCGCCGTTGATGATCGCGGCGTGTTTGCGGGTTCTCGGGACTACAGCGTTTACGCATTCTCACCCATCATGGGCGAGCAGATGTGGCGGTTTCGCTGCGGCGGACCGATTACCCAACCGGTGCAGTTGGGGAAAACAAATGTCTATGCACGCGCCGACCGTGACAAGTTCTATTCCATCGACCTACCTTCCGGCCAAAGGGCGAAATGGACCCTGCCGGACGCCATCATGACGCTCGCGGAAATAGACAACAACGCCTTCATCCTCAATAAACGCAATGAGCTTATGGTCGTGGATGCCGCCATCGGCAAGGTCCGGATCATCGTGCCGCTGGCGGGGTTGCAGTTATTTGTGCCCAACACGAAGACACAAGCCATCTTCGCCGCCAACGCCGATGGCCTGCTTTGTCGGATAAGCCCACGACGCGCCGGGCACGTCACCACCGAAATGCTCACCGACACCCGGAAAGACCAGCCAACAGACGTGCGGTGAATCGACAGTGCCGTCTTGTTGCCCCTAAAAGTTAGGAGAACTTGCGGAGATGGAAGGTTCAGTTCGTCGTGCATTGATCAGCGTGTATGACAAGACCGGCGTAGCCGATTTCGCCAAGGCGCTGTCGGCTATGGGGGTCGAGATAATCTCCTCAGGCGGTACGGCAAAGGCCATTGCCGACGCCGGAGCACCGGTGCGGCAGCTGAAGGAATGGACCGGGTTCCCGGAGATGCTCGGCCATCGGGTTGTCTCGCTGCACCCGAAAGTGCATGGCGGCATTCTGGCGCTACGCGACGACCCGCAGCACCAGGCGGATATAAAAAAATATGGTATCGAGCCGATCGACTTGGTCTGTGTCGGTTTGTACCCCTTCGAACAGGCCATAGCCAAACCAGGCTGCACCCTGGCCGAAGCCGTGGAAATGATCGACATCGGCGGCCCCACCATGGTCCGCGCCGCGGCAAAAAACCACCGCTATGTAACCGTCGTAACCTCCCCCCAGCAGTACGCCTGTGTCCTGGACGAGATGCGAAATAACGACGGGCGGGTATCGCACGAGCTTCGCTCCCGCCTGGCGCTGGCTGCGTTCAGCTTGACCGCACACTACGACTCCGCCATCAACGCCTACCTCGCCGCTGTCCAGGGAAATAACTTCCCCGACCTGCTCACGCTGAGCTACCAAAAACTCGCCGATCTGCGATACGGAGAGAACCCCCATCAGTCGGCGTCCTTCTATCGCTCCGCCGCCACCGGTGAGCCCTGCGTGGGCGACTGCCGATTCCTGGGCGGTAAGGAAATGTCCTTCAATAACTATTTCGACGCCAATGGTGCCTTCGAACTCGTCAAGGATTTCAGCGAGCCGGCCGTGGCCATCATCAAACACGCCAATCCCGCTGGCTGTGCCGTCTCGACCGACCTGGTTGATGCCTACCGCAAGGCCTATCTTGGCGATGTCAACGCGGCAATGGGTGGTATCGTCGCGGTGAATCGCCCCGTAACAGCCGAGCTGGCTGGAGCCATTACCGAAAGCTACCAGCGTTGGGGCAAGCTAGCCGGTGCCGGCGGGTTCTTCGCCGAGGTCGTTATAGCACCCGAATTCGAGCAACAAGCACTGCAAATAATTACCGCCCGCGAAGGCTGGGGAAAAGCCGTCCGATTGCTGGCCTGCGGCCAAATCACCCCCCAACGAAACAGCGAAAAAAGCCTCAAGTACGTCGTCGGGGGACTGTTGGTACAAGACCGCGACCTGACGGCACTCAACGAACAGCAGTGGAAGGTCGTCACCGACCGAAAGCCGACCGAAAAAGAAATGGACGACCTTCGCTTTACCTGGCTGGTGTGCAAGCACGTCAAGAGCAACGCCATAGTCCTGGCCAAGGACCGCACGCTGCTCGGCGCCGGCGCCGGGCAAATGAGCCGGGTTAACTCCGCCTCCATGGCCGTGCACCTGGCTAAACAGTACGGCGGTACCGGTACGGTCGCCCCGGCCGGCTCCGTTGTCGCCAGCGACGCCTTCTTCCCGTTCCCGGATGGCCTGGATGTGGCCGCAGAGGTAGGCGCCACTGCCGTCATCCAGCCAGGCGGTGCAAAAAAGGACGCCGACGTCATAGCTCGCGCCAACGAACTCGACCTGGCAATGGTCTTCACCGGCACGAGGCACTTCAATCACTAAGCCGGCCAACGCTTAGCCGTTAACTGCCCTGCGTCGCCGGCCCATCCGGATGCCACGTGATCTCCGGCTCGCTGGCGTCGCGATTAGCCAGACGAGCCAGAACCAGCAGCAGGTCGCTCAGCCGGTTAAGGTATGTCACGGCTACAGGGTCGTGCATCGGCTGGGTGCCCGACGGACTCAACAGGTGCACGACTGCACGTTCGGCTTCGCGGCACGCGCATCGAGAAATATGCAACCGACAGGCCAGCTCGCACCCCCCTGGCAGGATAAACTCCTTCAACGGGCTTAAATCCTCACAGATCGAGTCGATGTACCGCTCGATATGCTCAACAACGTCCCCCGGCAATTTGAGCATCTGTTTGCCAGCCCCAAGCGATGCCAGGCGCGAACCGATGGCGAATAATGTCTGCTGAATCGGCTGCAGCACGCTGGTAATGAGCACGTGATTAACCTGTTCTGCCTCCCGCAACGTCCAGCCGATGACGCAGTTCAGTTCGTCGATCGCGCCGACAGCATTGATCTGCGGGTCGTCTTTCCGTACCCGCTTCGTCCCGATTAGGCCGGTAAAGCCCTCGTCGCCTTTTCGCGTGTACAACTTCATGGCTTGCCCTTTCTTCAACCTGCCGAGTGACATTCCTTAATTACACACCATAGAATAATGCGATCGGCCGCCGTTTTCCAGCTAGACCGTTGCCGATCGGCCCTGTTAGAGAAACCGTAAACTGCCCTGTCGGCTGCGCCGGCAAGGTCTCCTTCCGGTCAAATAAATAGCACCATTAACGTGCTCCTGACCACAGGTTTTTGCTGGCTGATCGACCCCGAATCTGAGATAATGATGCCAGTGGGGCTGAGATTAAGTCATTTGCTTTTTTACGACCCCTTTGTTGGGGTTCGAACGCTTAGCTGGGAGGCGAAGATATGGCCAAGGATTTGGCCGATAATACGGGTAAGGCCGACGGGATAGGCCGGTACGACGAGTCTAAAATCAAAGTCCTGGAAGGCCTCGAAGCCGTCCGCAAACGGCCAGGTATGTACATCGGCGACACCACCAGCAGAGGAATGCACCACCTGATCTGGGAAATCGTCGATAACTCCATCGACGAGGCTATGGCCGGTCGATGCAGCAACATACTGGTCAGGATCAACGTGGACGGCAGCGCGACGGTGGCCGACGACGGGCGCGGAATTCCCGTCGGGCCGCACCCCCAACTGAAGATATCCACCCTTGAAGTCGTTATGTGCAAGCTGCACGCCGGCGGAAAGTTCGACCACGATAGCTACAAGGTCTCCGGCGGGCTCCACGGCGTCGGCGCCAGCGTTGTCAACGCCCTGTGCGAGTGGTGCCAGGTGGAGGTCGCAAAGGACGGCCAGGCCTGGCGAATGGAGTTCGAACGCGGCAAGAAAAAATCCGACATCAAGACAATCGGCCCCCGCCAGAAAAGCGGCACGCGGACGACCTTCAAACCCGATCCGGATATCTTCCCAGATACCAATTTCAAGTATGAGCTACTCGCTTCGCGACTGAGGGAACTGGCCTATCTCAACGAGGGCCTGAGAATCAAACTCCAGGACCTGCGCGACGGACGAGGCGAGGAATTCAAGTTTGACAAGGGACTGCTCGCCTTCGTGCAACACCTCAACGACGGCAAAAATACACTCCATCGGCCGTTCTTGATGCGAAAGGAAGACCCCCAGACGGGGCTGCAATTGGATTTGACACTGCAGTATAACGACGGCTACAGCGAGACTATTCTATCATTTGCCAATAACATCAACACCCTCGAAGGGGGCACGCATCTCAGCGGTTTCAAGACCGCCCTGACACGCACGCTGAACTTCTATGCCAAGCAAACCGGCTTGCTGAAAAAGGAAGACTTGCCTTCCGGGGACGACCTGCGAGAAGGGCTCGCCGCAATAGTCAGCGTCAAGGTGCCTGAGCCGCAGTTCGAAGGGCAAACCAAGACCAAGCTGGGCAATAGCGAAGTCGAAGGCTTCGTGCAGCAGGCCGTCAACGAGATGCTCGGCGCCTGGCTCGAAGAGGACCCAACCTCCGCTAAAAAGGTGGTTACCAAGGGCATCCAGGCTATGCAGGCTCGGTCCGCCGCACGAAAGGCCAGGGACCTGGCCCGCCGAAAAGGGGCGCTAGTCAGCGGAAATCTGCCCGGCAAGCTCGCCGACTGTAGAAGCCGCGACGTCGACCGAACAGAGCTGTTCCTCGTCGAAGGCGACTCGGCCGGCGGACCGGCCAAACAAGGCCGAGACTCCGCCATCCAGGCGATCCTCCCGCTCCGGGGGAAAATACTCAACGTCGAAAAGGCTCGAATCGACAAAATGCTCAGCCACGAAGAGATTCGCCATATAATCTCCGCTCTCGGATGTGGAATAGGCTCCGATGAGTTCGACCTGGGTAAACGCCGGTACGGCAAGGTCATCATCATGACCGACGCCGACGTCGACGGCAGCCACATCCGAACACTGCTTCTGACGTTCTTTTACCGCCACATGCGGCCGCTTATTCAGAATGGCCATGTCTTCGTCGCACAGCCGCCGCTGTATCTGGTCACTCGACGAAAGCACAAGCAATACGTCCTCAACGAGCGAGAAATGCGCAAAACGCTCATGGATCTCGGCCTGGAAGGCACGACGCTGCGCGTATTCGATACCGCGGACGAGAAACCCCAGTTGGCGATCGAGATCGGCGGTGCGAAGTTGCGCGAACTGGCGGAACTGCTGGAATCGCTGGCCGAGAAGGTCAATATCCTCAAACGCCGCGGCCTGGACTTCGCCAATCTGATGGCCCTGCGAAAAGACGGCAAATTGCCTACCTACTGGGTCATCCTCGACGGCAGGGACGTCTTCTGCCATAACGAGCAGGAGTACGACGACCTTCTCACCGCCAACGCCGGGGTCCTCAACGAGGAGGACGAAGTAGGCACCGCCGATAACGCTGAACACGAGGGCGGAACCGCCGACGTGAAAATCCAGAAAAAGGCCGAACTGCACGAGGTCAAGGATATCGAAAAAATTATCGCCAAGATCAAGAAGTTTGGCGTAAGCATCGAAGACTATTTCCTCACCCGGGAGGAGTCGGTCACTGGAGATAAGGAACCCGCTAAGTACGTCCTGGCTACCAATGGCGACGAGGCGCAAATCGACGGTGTAGCCGGCATTGTACTCGGCATTCGCGAGCTCGGCAGCCGAGGTATGGAAATCAGACGCTTCAAAGGCCTCGGCGAAATGAACGACGATCAACTATGGGAGACGACCATGGACCCCAATCGGCGTGTCCTGCTCCGCGTCAAGTCCGAAGATGCCGAAGAAGCAGAACGAATGTTCAGCGTGCTAATGGGCGACAACGTCGAAAAACGAAGAGAATTCATCGAGCAACACGCTCTGGAAGTCAAGAATCTGGACGTGTAGAAAAAACTGACTGCCCGATCAACTGATTGAGCAATCGATCGATATGGTTAGCTCTAGGCTTCGCTCTGTATGGATATCGTTGGAGTTCCCGTGACCGTATGCGATCATCGACTGTGTAGTTGTTTAACCCATGTCCAAGGAGCCCGAAGATGGCAAGAAAACTCGACTTCAAGCCCATGAAGGTTTTGGTGAGCCTGTTCGCGGTATTGGCGATACTGTGCGGTCAACAGGCCGTCGCGGCCGACCCCCCCGCCGGTCCGGCGGAGATAGTCTTGCCCGTCACACAGGCGAAGGTGGTTGACCGCGAGAACACACCTATTGCCGAAGTGCTCAAGAACGTCGACGGCATCCCCGTCGTGTCTCGAGGCGTGATGGTCTACTGGCGATTGCCCCAAACCCTCCAGCCAGGCGAGTATTACCCCTGTTTTCAAATCGTCCGAAGCAGTGGATGGAATAACGAGGTCTGGCCCAGTGCCTACCACAACGGCCAATTCGTCAAAACCGTTGGCATGACCGATCCCCAGCCGCTAGGGGCCGAATCCCGACAGGCGGAGGTCTGCGCCGAACAGCCCAGACAACTGTCCCCTGGCGATGTCATCGGCGCGCGAATGTTTTACGACGCCGACGGCGACGTGCTGGCCGCTTTGGTACTGCGCCGCCAAAAACCGCCCGCCGTGCACATGAAGATCGGCACGAACAGTTGGGGCATGTACTACAAACAGCCCTTCAAGCCCTTGGCCGTAGATACCACCATTCTAACTGCCCCCGACGAAAATCGCTCCGGCAAGGCAAGCGTCACCGTGTTCAATTACACCGAAAAGCCCCGCCCCACAAAGATTTCGTGGGAAGTGAAGGACTTCTTCGGAGAGGTGCTCGCCACCGGCTCGGAGGACGTCCAAGTCCCCTCCATCGGTATCTGGCAAAAAGCCATCGACTACCGAGTTCCGGAAACGAGCGATCACCTCCTGATAACAATTCGGGCCGACGACGCAACTGGAACCACCATTCACCACACCGCGGACGTTATGGCCAACCGCCCGGCAGGCCCTAGGCCACGACTATATCTCTCGGGAAGCTGGGATTTCGCCCAAGATGAGTCGCTCTTCCTTACCAGCCCGCCGGCCGCGGATAAGTTCATCAAAGACGGCGTCACAGTCCCTGGTTACATGCCTTACAACCCGAGGGGGCGGGGTCCGAGGCACGTAGGCTGGTACCGGAAAACCTTCGTCGCGCCCGATTGGCTCAAGGGCCAACGGCAGGTGCTTGTCTTCGGTACGGTTGCCTATGAGTGCGATATCTATCTCAACGGCGAAAAAGTCGCCTACCATTTCGGCCCCAAGGATTCCTTCGAAGTCGACCTGACCGGCAAAGTCACCCCCGGTGCCAACGAGATCATCGTCGGTGTTCGCGACTGGTTCGCGGCCGCCAAGCCGGAAGTGCTTAACAATATAAAATCTACGAAAAGCTGGGATACAACGGCCAAGAACAATTTCGAGATCAGTCAGTTCTGGGCCACGGATGCACTTATTGCCCCTTCCTGGGATGCCCCTGGCGGGATAAAGGACGACGTCTACATGGAAAGCCGCCCCGACGTTCATGTAGCCGACGTCTTCGTCAAACCCAGTATCCGCCAGAAGTCACTCACCGTCGATGTCACCATTGCCAACGCATCGGACAAGCCGGTTGAAGTGACCCCCGTCTGCACTGTTCTCGATCAGGGCAGGCAGATTCTGCGGTTCCCCGGCGAGAAGATATCCATAGCCCCCAATTCCCAATCAACTGTAACGCTCCTCTCGCCTGCGGAAAACATCCCGCTTTGGTGGCCCCACGATCCCCACCTGCTCCAATGCCGCATTTCACTCCAAAATGGTCAGGATGTTCAGGACGTCCGATTTGGCTTCCGAGAGGTATGGCTGGGCGAGAATAACTTCCTGTTCAACGGGCGCAAGGCCAAGATGACCCGAGCAGGCTACAATCCCTACGCGCAGGGCCATATGAACCGGCGCTCGTTGCGAGAAATGGCCACATGGTATCCGCCATACGGGATCACAATTGTGGAAGTCTGCAATTCGATCCCAACGGCGGCGGATATCTGCGATGAAGAAGGGCTGCTTTGGGACCTCGAGACGAACTGGCTGATCTTCGGCGTGACGACCTATCTGCTCAAGGACGACGTACATTGGAAAAACGCCGAGCAACTGGCCGTCCGAACCGCACGCACGTTCAAGAACCACCCCTGTGTCGTCCATTACGACCACTCCAATGAGTTTGGCTGCTACGCCGGGGGCACTAACGTCGAAAACGCCTACGAGGTGGCCGCCAAACGCCTGTTTGGAATCTACGAAGCCGTCAAGGCCTTCGATCCAACCCGCCCGGGAAGTTCCGATGCCGACGGCGATCTCAACGGCCGGCTTCCGGATTTCAACCTCCATTACACCCAGATTGAAAGGGTGCCCTGGCAAATCATCAAAGACCATACGTTCCTCAGCCCTGTCGATGCGTTCAATTCATGGTTCGAGAATCCCAGCCCGGACTACGTCCCCCAAAAGGGCGATATCGTTCGCATAACAAGCAACGGCTATCCTTTCAGCTGGGCATGGGGAACCCGACCTGTCTATGCGCCTGAGGTGCTCTGGGCGCCGTTCTGCTTCCTCCCGCACGGCGGAACATACTGGAGAGGCGATTCGGTCTACCGCAATATCTATGACTGCTACCAGGCCGAAATGGACCGCGCCGTCAGTATCGGGGCAGGCTACAGGCATATGGATATGTGGATGATCCATCCTTGGGGCGGTTCGGCCCTGACTTATGCATCCATGAGGCCCGACTGCGTCGTGCCGATCGAATCGCTTCATAACTACTACGACGACGAGCAAGTCGTCCGCCCGGTCAACATCCATCACGACAAACTCCTGCCGGCCGAGATGACACTGCGTTGGGGCATCATTTCCCCCGCGGGCGATGTCGAGGCCGGCCGCGAAGACCTGGCTATGGACGCCGGCGCACTACTGCGAAAAAAACTGAAATTCAACCTCCCTAAGGTCGACAAGCCGACCGAAGCGTCGCTGTATTATCGCCTTGAAGACGCCACCGGCGTGGTCGACTCGACAACGCAGGACATAACCGTCTTCCCACGCGAGGACGTCAAGGTCGCGCAAAAGATCCGCACGGCCCTGTGGGACCCGGCCGGAACAAGCCAAAAAACCCTCTCGAAACTCGGTGTTGACATCGTCCCTGTCGCCAACGTTCAAGAGATACCGGCAGGTGTGGGCATCCTGGTTGTCGGGGCCGAAGCCTGGACGCAAGACAACCGCGAAAAAACTGCCAAACCTCTGTTCGACTTCGCCGCAAAAGGTGGAACGCTTCTCGTCCTGCACCAGAAGTATTGGCCTGACGGGTCACCTGTGCAACTGCGGCTTGATCCTCAACAAGTAGCCTCCCGCGTCTGGAAACGTGCCGCCAGCCATCCGGTCTTTGACGGTATAAGCGACTCCTGGCTTCACTTCTGGCGCAACGGCCACGTGGTGTCGAGTTTCGATTTCGTCAAGCCCGACAGCGGCAATTCAATCACGTTGGCCGACGCCGGCGTCAATACCGGGCTGGAAAGAAGCGTTTTACTGGAAGTCCGATATGGCGCCGGGAGGGTCCTGGCCAGCCAGTTCCATCTGATCGATTCGTTCGATGCCGAACCGGTTGCCCCCAGGCTGCTGGCCAACCTGCTGACCGCCGCCGCCGCCCAGCTGCCCGCATTGCACCCCGTGGCGGTGTGCGCAAAGTCGGACGACCCTGTTGTCCAGATGCTCAACGTCCTGGGCGCCGATATGAGTCTGCTCTCTCGCCCGCTGGACGCCGAGTCTCTCAAAGGCCACAACGTCATCCTCGTGCAGTTGGACCAGGACCTGACACCAGCCGAGGCGAAGGCGCTTGGCGAAAGGGCCGCCGACGGGGCACTGGTCTGGGTCCGTGGTGCAAGTCCGAATACACTGCCGGTGCTGGAGGCGATTACCGCCTGCCAATGGAAAGACACTGGCAAGCCCCTCGCCCCTTGGGTGGCCCGGGCCGTCATTGAAGGGGCACCGAACGAGTTGGCGGGGCTATCCAATGGCGAGTTCTACTGGAAAAGAGGCAAGTTCGGCGACGGCCAGGGCCTTGAAGATCCAAGCTGGAAGATCGCCGACATCGCCGATCAATACATCGCGCCGGTAAAGGCCGAATCCGCCCGCAATCTGCTCTACCCGGAACTGATGTGGACGCTACCCGTCGGACAAGGTCGCGTTCTGGTCGATCAGGTGCTTTGGGCGGAGAAGGTCGGCGACGTGCAAAAACAGGCCCGGCGAATCGCCAGTGTGCTCCTGACGAACGCAGGCGTGACGTTAAAATAACTAATACCGCGCGCACCAAAAGGGCCTGTTGCCCAATTAAGGTTGAGGAGCAATGATTCTTTGGGCAGGAGTTTGCATCTGTTGTTTGTGTTACAGGGTGCTGGGTCGCTCAGATGGGCCGGCGGACGGCCTCGAAGTTCTCGCGCCGGAACGTGCAGATGGTATTGTGGTCAGGTGTGTGTGTCACCGGTGAGGTAACGGACAGCCACGTCCCGATACGTGGCACGCTAGATTCCTCGACTGGAGAAGATGCCGTTGGCATAACAGTAGATCAACAACACAAGCAGCATCCTGGGAGGGTATTGCTCCGAGCCGCTCCCTC
>JABMQG010000416.1 GCA_013203365.1 Planctomycetota bacterium
AAGGTGATGCGACGTTCCGAGGGTTTCGCCGAGACGTAGGTAGACTCGCCGGGGAAGTGCTTGTCGAGATAATCTTCAATGATGTCGAGTGTGCCTTGGTCCTGCTCCACGATTTGACGCAGCACCGTTAGGACGTTGCCAGCGTAATCCTCGTCATTCCAGGAGAGGCTACGAATAAGGCGGGAATGGCGGCTGATTATTTCCGACGCACCCGTCAGGAGCCCGAGTTCTTCCCAGTTACCAGCGTTGAATCCATCAACGATGCGTGCTCTAAGCTGGATTAGGCGCTCACCGACAGCCATGTCCACGACAGGTTTCTCCAGCGTGCCTAACAATAATGAGATTGACCCGCATAAGATACGGAGCCTTATTAGTGTTATTACACCTTGATCACCAATACCTTGCAAGCCGAAACTCGATTCGCTGCTTGAAGGTTTCTTTCGGACCCCACCGCCATTTCTAACTTTCGCCGGGTATATAAGAAGTAGACGAGCATCATTTCATCGAAGAACCCGCCATACAGTGAGCCGGTCGCCACCCCCGAAAAGCGAAGGTCGTTGTGGGCACATTTGCAAGGATTCCGCAAGGAGGAAGCTGGGAGGAATCCGGGGACTGAGCATTAAATCAGCATTGACGTATCCCGAATGCCCCCTGGGGCGACGCCTCATTCTGTTAGGGCTCTACGTTTATCTTGTTAACAGGCCCAGGAGTATCTCGGCGGCCTTGCCGGGCTCGTTGGCGACAATTGCGGCGGCGGCGGCGCGAAGGGCTGCCGACTGGCGAGGCGTGAAGGCGGCTGGGGCGTGAGGGTCGAAATCGGCTAGGCCTAATTTGGCGAGAATCGCCCGGCGCAATTGGGGCAGACCGCTGTCGGCGGTGGCGGAAACGGCCAGGGCGTTTGGCAGCGGCGCCATGGCGCCTGGCGGCGGAGCCGACAGGTCGGACTTGTTGGCGACAACGATAACGTTCGATCGGCAGGTGAGGCGCTGCCAATTGGGGTCGTCAGCGGGCGGGGCGGCGGCATCGAAGACGGCTAGGACCAGTTCGGCCTCGTCGATCTTTCCCCAGGCCCTTCGCACGGCCTCGGCGTCGATGGGATCGGCCGGCGACCAAAGCCCGGCGGTGTCGGTCAGCCAGGCGGCCCATCCGTCGACGTCTGCTAACTCGCGCACCCAATCGCGTGTCGTGCCCGGCACATTGGTTACGATACAGGCATCGCGGCCAAGCAGGGCATTTGCCAATGAGCTTTTCCCCGCGTTCGGCGGCCCGGCCAGCACCACCTCCGGCGGCGATACGAGCCGATCCATCGCACTTAGCCTATCGGCGGCTGCGTGAAGCCTGCTAACCAGTGAAAGCCTCCTAACGCTCGCCGAAACGCCGTCGGCTTGGCAGCGTCCCGGCTGGAGTTCCGACAGTGCCGCCGCGGCCAGGTCACTTAGCCCGGCGTCCCACTGCCTGGTGAGGATAGACACGGCCAGGCGCGTGCGGGCTATCGGCAGGGCCTTCAGAAGTTCGCGCCCGATTGCGGGATTGTTTTTGTTGCTGCCCTCTGCCGTCAGTGGCCAGACGTCGAATCGGCCGGCCAGGTCAGGGTCGTCGGCGACTATGGTGGCCCCGGCCTCGGCGAGCAGTTTCAGCACCCGCTGGGTTATCCGCGGCCCGCCGTGGATGTTGATCTCGGCGACCGTCTCGCCAGGCCGACCTTCCAGCGGACGGACGGTAACGATCGCCTCGTCCAGGCGTTCATTCCCGTCCATGACGTGTCCGAGCCTTAGAGCAGTCGGCGATTGACCGGCCAACTCCGGCCCGCATCTTCGGTGAGGCGAGTCGAACACGCGGTCAAGGATATTGGCGGCTTCAGCCCCTGCCAGCAGCACCACGGCGATACCCCCTGCCCCGCCTGGTGTATGCAACATGGCGACCGTTGGCAATGGGTTCATCCTCCGCCTGCCTCGTCAGTCAGTCGGCAGCAGCGACTGATAGAATGCCAGCGATATGCCCATCAGGCACAAATCAGGCACTATGGCCTGGACGAGTTCACCGTCTCGGCCGAACAACTCGGCATCGCCGCCGGTGGTGATTACCAGCGGCCATTTACAAAGTTCCGTGGCATAGGCCTCCACAATTGCCCGCACGGCGCCCCGCACTCCGTAGACGATACCGCCGACGATCGCCTCGGTCGTGTTTCGCCCGAAGACCCAGTCTGGCTGGACCGGTTCGACCTCCGGCAGTTGCGCAGTGCCGCGATGAAGCGCTACCGCCTGCATCTTCATGCCGGGCAGAATCGCCCCGCCGATAAACTTTCCGCCGTCATCGACGCAATCGACGGTGACGGCCGTGCCAAGGTCCACTACAACGCAGGCCTGCTGGAGCCGGGCATAAGCCGCGGCCGCACAGCAAAGCCGATCGGTACCGATCTTGACCTGTTCATCCAGCGAGGTCTGAATGGGCAGGGGAATATCCTCGCCGACCACAGAGACCGGCTCTTCCAATACGGTCATTGCAGCGGCCTTGAGGGCATCCAGGGCCGGCTGGTTGACACTGGCGGCGACCAAGCGTCTCGGGCGGTCCATGACCTCCCACATTTCGACCAGGGCCTGATTCAAACCGCTCAGGTCCACCGTCGCCAGCTTCCGTGAGACGTAGACCTGATCGCCCCGGACGGCCCCGAGCGTGACGTGGGTGTTCCCGACGTCCGCAGCCAGGACGTACGCCAATCTCGGTTCGACAGCCATGGAACGATCCTCCTTGCTTGTAGCGGCCGGCCAGGTCAACAGCCGGGGCTGTCCGCGTTTGTTTTCTGTTGCTCGTCAGGTAGTTCCTGCAAGGTCGACCAGATTCGCTCGGTGAGCTCGGTTAGGCCCTTTCCGGTCACACCGGAGATGGCCAGCACCTCCGAATCGGTCTGTCGACGAAAGCGCCTGAGGGTCTGCTCGGCCCCAGTAAGGTCCATCTTATTGGCCACAACCAGTTCCCGCTTGGCGGCCAGGACGGGCGAAAACTTCGCCAACTCGTTGCGTATAGTGCGATAATCTTCAATCGGATCGCCTACCAGCGGGGCGATATCCACCACGTGCACCACGAGGCGGGTTCGCTCGATGTGCCTGAGGAACGTATCGCCCAGGCCGGCGCCGCTGTGGGCGCCTTCGATCAGGCCGGGGATATCCGCCATCACTAGCCGGCGAAAACCCGACAGCTCGACTATGCCCAACTGCGGCTGAAGCGTGGTAAACGGGTAGTCTGCAATCTTAGGGTGGGCGGCTGACAGCCGGCTCAAGATCGTGCTCTTACCGGCGTTGGGCTTGCCTACCAGTCCCACGTCGGCGATGAGCTTCAGTTCCAGCCGAATGTTTCGGATTTGCGGCTCCTGGCCGAATTCGAACTGCCGCGGGGCCTGGTTGGTGGCGCTCTTGAAGAAGGCGTTGCCCCGGCCTCCCTTGCCTCCGCGTGCCAGACATATGCACTCGCCCGGCGCGACGAGGTCCTTCAGTGCAATACCCAGGTCCTGGTCGTAAACAATGGTGCCAGGCGGGACGAGAATGGTCTTGTCAGGCGCATTTTTCCCGTGCCGGTCGGTGCCCTTGCCAGGTTCGCCGCTGGCGGCCTTCCAATGGCGTTTGCCAGCCAGGTCCAGCAGTGTGTTGAGTTGCTCATCGACTTGGCAGTATATGCTGCCGCCGTTACCGCCATCGCCGCCGTTGGGTCCGCCGCGTGGTATGAATTTTTCGCGTCGGAACGACACGCATCCGTCGCCGCCCCTGCCGCCGGAGACCCAGATTTCAACCTCGTCCAGAAACATAGCCGGCGCCCTAAAAAATAAGGGATGGCCAACGACCATCCCACGTTTGCCGAACGGGCATCCGGCCTGCGGCCGCGTCAGATAACGCGTGCCGGCCGGGCCTATTCCACGACATCGACGAATCGGCCGCGAAATCGCACCAATCCATCGCGCAAGGCAAAGAGCGTGAAGTCACGGCCCTGCCCAACGTTGAGACCCGCCTTCAACGGCGTGCCGCACTGGCGAACGATGATTCCGCCGGTCCGAACGGTCTGGCCGCCATAAGCCTTCACGCCGCGATACTTAGGGTTGGAATCGCGCCCGTTGCGTGATGAACCTTGTCCCTTTTTATGTGCCATGAACCACCTTCACTTCCAGCGGCCTCCAGCGACGGGCCGGCGGCTGGTTTTTTTTGGTTTTCAATTTTAAGTTTCAAACTCTACAAGGGCCGTATTCTAGACGACCCGGCAGGTATTGTCAATTCCCCATCTTCACATCTTCCGTCCGACCGCAGGGGCTACCCGGAGAAGCCGGCACGAGCCATCTGCAATCGCCCGTCAAGCGTGCCGGTCGGCCCGCCCAGGCAATCTAATGGCCGTGTGGCCTCATCGCATAATCCATTGGCGTGAATGGACTATCGCCGGCGTAGCGAACCGAGCGGCGGCCTCACTTGGCAGCTTATAAGACAAATGCAGCGTCCTTCGCAGGACGATATTGTTGTCCAGAATCAACGTTTCCCTTCCCTCCACGTCCGCACGCGAGACCATCACCTTTCTCGGCAGGCTGATCTTAATCGTCTCGCCGCTCAATCCGCCGATGAACAAGTCGAAGGCCCGAGCCGCCGGGTCGAAATCTCTAAAAATCGCCACGCCGTCCTTTGCGTACTCTTGCCCCTGAAGCAGCGCGCCCGTCATCCCTGAGACAACCTGCAACAGCGGGTTGTTGTGCCTTCCCTGAATCTCCTCAAACACCGACGGCCAAGCCCCTTCCCCGCCATGGACGATCTGCCCGGTGTCGGTGTACAGCGTAAAGTCCGGCACGAACGTACGATCGGACCCCGTGTTGTTGGTCACCGTGTACAGCACGTACCAGTACGTCTGTATCTCCTCAATGCCAGGAACCCTCACCTGAATCGGTTGAGGCGCCTTGAAGGTGAATTCAAACTGCCAGTCGGTTGGCACGGCCTTTGGCTGAGGCGCAGAGACGGCCGAGCCGACCGTAAGCGTAACAGCCACGATCGCCAAAACAGCGATAGAAACGGTCCACTTCATTAGCGCTCTCCTGCACGCCGAACAACCACGGTCTTCATGGCCATGAAGTTACGCCATCGGCGTGGGGCTGTCAACACCCCTGGTCGCAATGTTGTGGTTGCCGGGGGATTTACGAGACGCATTTCGATATACTGTGGCGGCGTGAGCCGGCCGGCGTGGCCTGGTTCACACACAGGTTGAATTATATGTCCGCCTGATGCCGCAAGGAAAAAGCTCATGACTTGGCAGATCGAGCCGATACCGCCCGCACAGACGCACGAAGGCCTTGCCCTCATTGTCGGCGCAGGCCGGAGTGGCCCCGACGTTACCGCCGCCGCTGCTGCCTTGGAAACGTATATAGAGCACGAGAATCGCAATCGCTGCTTCCTGTGGTGGTCCGGCCAGCACTCGCCGTCTTCGGGGGCGTTCTGCCCGCTGGCCGCGGCCCTGGCGATCTGTTCTCCCGGCCGGACGGCCGTCATT
>JABMQG010000417.1 GCA_013203365.1 Planctomycetota bacterium
CACACAGAGCGGGAGAAAGTAGAAAGTAGAAAGTAGACAACACGGCTGACGCCACGTCCGGGCGTTTTTGAGTTGGCAATTGTCAATGCCTTTGACAGGCGATATAGTTACGGGGGCTGTTTTTTGAAACCGAACCTGCAGGTACGCAGGTCCTTGCGAAATATGGGAGCGACATATGGCGGCGCTGAGCTTTTTCCGAAAGAACAAGAAGCTGGTCTTCTGGATCATGGTCGTGCTTATGGTGTTTTTTCTGCTGGGCATCAGCGGCCAGCAGGTTTTCGTCAAGATGTGCGCACCCGACCCCGAGCAGCAAGTGCTCGGCGTGGTCGACGGCCGGGAGGTAACCACCGCCCAATTGCGTGTGGCCACGGGCGATCTGCAGATGCTTCAGGAGGTTCTCGGCCTGGGTGATTCACTGCGGATACTGACCGGGTATCCGCGGACTGTGCCGGGCGAAAAGGGCTTTGCTTTGCTGCTGAATCGTTCGTCCCAGGCGGGGTTGTGCTGGCTCCTGCTCGTCCATGAGGCCAGGGCGATGGGGATAGAGGCTGGCGAGGCTAGGGTGAACGCCTTCCTCGGCGAATACATTGGGATTGATCCGGAGAGTCTGCCTGTCCTTATTGCCAAGAGGGCCACCGGCAACGTCCTGGTGCGAGACCTCCGCCGAGCGTTGGACGATTACCTGTGCGTTGCTCATGCGTTCGATGCCGTCTCAGGCGGTCTGGACGAAGGCGAGCCGGCCATACGAGAACTATTTGCCGACATGGCCAACCGAATGGACGTGGCGATGCTGCAGTTCAATGCCGGCGACTATGTCAATCAGGTAAAGGCCCCTTCTGAAGAGCAGGTTCTGACGCTTTACAACGAGGCCAAGCGGTTCTTTGCCGCAGCGCCGGGCAATCCGCATCCGTTCAAGTTCGGTTATCGGCTGCCCGATCGGGTTCAGATCGAATACGTTTTCGTCAACTGGGATGATGTCAGCGACACGGTCGAACCTGACGGCGACGAGATATACCGATACTGGCAGGAGCACAAGGACGAGTTCACCGAGCAGGTAGTCGTTTCACCCGCAACTCAACCGGCAAGCCAGGCGGCAACTCAGCCGACAACTCAGCCGGAGAGCCAGCCGGCGGTGGAATACGTCACGGTACCGATCGCCGATTACGCCAAGGTCAAGTCGAAGGTTCGCCAGGAGCTTCGCCGGCAGGGGACGCAGAAGCGAATTGAGCAGATCACCGAACAGTTGCTCGGTTTGGTTCGCCAGTTTGAACTGGAAGGGGACGGCTCGGCGGGCGAGGGGCCGCTGAAGCTGGCGGCAGACGAGATGGCAAAGGAATCGGTAGCCGTTCACTACAAGCGGTTCGGCGAACTGATAGACGGTCGGCAGGTTCTGGCGGACCCGATCCTTGGCTCGGCTCGGGTGGGCGGAACCCAAGAGCAGGACCTGGCGACGTTGGCGTTCAGTGTCAAGCAGTTGCATGCCGACGAGCGGCGTCAACAGGCGTTGGTCGAGGTTGGCAAGGTTTACGGTCGGGCCATGGACGTCGGGAGCGAGCTTAGTGAGGGGCCGCGTGGCAAGTTGTTCTGGCGGGTTGTTGCCGCCGAGCCGACGGCCGTGCCCGAAACCGTCCAGACGGTTCGCTCTCAGGTCGAGGCCGACTGCAAGATACAGGTCGGCTACAAGATCGCGATGGACAAGGCCAATGAGGCCATGGACCAGCTCCGGCAGGTCGGCATGGCCGAGACCGCAAAGGCCCTGGGCAAGGAGGTAATAGAGGCCGGCGAGCTTACAAGGCGACAAATTGCCCCTATTTGGCGAGTGGACGCACGCTTGTCCAGGGTCTACATGTCTGCGATGCAGATCGAGCAGTGGCTCACGTCAGATCGGCAGGAACCTGCTCCGCAGGTGCTGCCGGGCCTGGCGTACCTGGCCGCGGCAATGTCTCCCCAGTACGTTATGGTTATGCCGCCGGTGCCGGAGGTTGATCAGGCAGAGACGGCTGAGTTTCTAAAGGCCGTATTTGTCTTGGCTCCGCCTGAAAAGCCGAGCACTCGGCCGGACTCACAGCCTACAAGCGCCGTCTCCGAGGCCGATAAATTCGCAGTCGTCGCTTTACCGGGACAGCAGTCGGTATTCGTGGTTCAGCGGGTCAAATACACCCCAGCCAATGATGACGAATACCGCAAGATGCGTCCGCAGCTGTTGCAGGTGTTCAAGGTGAATAAACGGTTGGATCTGACCTTGCGGTGGTATGTCGAAGATGAAATCAAAAAGCGTACGGGCTTTTTTCAGTCTGTACGATAAAGGTGGGTGTGTATGGGAATGGCGGAATGGCGATCGGCTGTCGTCCACGGCCTTTTGCCTTTTACGGTGGCCGGTCTGGCCTGCAAGAACCCGTATGACGGTCTTGACGGTGTGTTTTTTTTGGTTAACATGAATAGTCTGTCGTTTGCTGCGTTTTCGTTGATAATGGGCAGATAGCTCAGTTGGTAGAGCACGGCACTGAAAATGCCGGTGTCGGCGGTTCAAGCCCGCCTCTGCCCATTTTCTTATGCGCCGTTGCTGCCGTTGACCGGGATGAGTGCGATGCCTAAACGCAATCTTATCTGGATGGTCGTGGTATTGGCGCTTGCCGGCCTGGTTGTCTGGCTGGCGCGGTACAAGCCGATCCATCCCCAGCCGGCAGTCGATGTCGGGCCATTCGGCCCATTGATCCGCCTGCACGAACTCGCTGAGAGCCATTACGTCGACCCTGTTTCCCCGAACGTACCGGCCGGTGCGATTCGCGGCTACCTCCGTGAGCTGGACCCATACTGCCGGTACGTTAATCCGGGCCGACCGAAGTACCTGGATCGGCTGCTGCACGGCCAAAGCTGCGCTTTGGGCATACGCTACGTCATTGCGGGCGGCGCGGTGCGAATTGTCGGCTCCATGCCTGGCAGCCCTGCCTTTGACGCGGGCGTCTTGGGAGGTGACGTTCTGCTGGCAGTAGACGGTCAGGAACTGGCCGAGGCGACTCGTGAGGAAGTGGACGAACTCCTGGCCGGTGAGGAGGCGACGACGGCGGGGCTTCAGATCGACCGGGCGGGCCGGGTTCTTACGATACCGATAGTTCGGCGGGTATATCGCGTCGAGACCGTCACCGGCTTGTGCCGGGGCAGCGACGGCCAATGGCTCTTCATGGTTGACGGCGATAGCGGTATTGGTTACGTCCGCATCGGACAGTTCGCATCCGGGACGGCGCAGAGCTTTGACGAGATCATTCGCCCGCTGGCTCGCCAGGCGTTTGGTGGACTGGTGCTGGATTTACGCGACAATCCCGGAGGGCGTTTGGATGAGGCGGTGGAAGTGGCTGATCGGTTCATCGACGACGGATTGATCGTGTTAACGCGTGGCCGGGCCGACGGCGAGGAAAGGCACATGGCTCACTCCGAGCGCACGCTGTGGAAGATGCCCCTCGTTGTCCTGATTGACCATCACACCGCCAGTGCGCCGGAGGTGGTAGCCGGGGCGTTGAAGGCACATCGACGCGCCGTATTGGTAGGCACGCGGACGTTCGGCAAGACGGTCGTACAGAAGCCGTTCAGTCTGGGTCGGCACATGGGCGCGGTGGTGTTGACGACATCGAGGTATTTCTTCACTGCTGCGGAACCTACTTCACGGCCTGGCCCGGCGTGCACTTCGGAGCCGATGACGAAGCCGGCGGACAAGGAGGCGG
>JABMQG010000418.1 GCA_013203365.1 Planctomycetota bacterium
GTCTACATGTACAATTATACCATGAAGTCGTGGTTCGGCAACCCCTTCTCCGCATTGTTTCCCTTGACACGAAGGCCCAAGGGGCGTAGTATCTCAAAGCTTGGTTTTGCCGTGACGGCCACTTGGCCGTCCGACAGTGAAAGCGCGGCCATGGGCAAACGAAAAAAGACAGCTGCCTTGTTTGAGGTTATCTCCAGGCAGACCGGCAAGGAAGTGCGTGTTCCGTTGTGGGTCAAGGCCGGCGAATCGACGGACACGGTCTCTGTCGAGGGGCACCGCAGTGGCGCGCCCCTGAAACAGCCGCCGGGCTTTGATCCGACGGTGCTTGTGTCGGCGCCCATGTCGGCGCCGGCGAAAATGCAAAAGGTCGCCCCGGTGATCGCCATTGAAGGCAGCCGGCTTAAGTTGAGTCTTAGCTATATTAGCTGCATAGTGTTAGGTTTGGGTTTGATTGTGCTGCTGTTTGGGTTTTATAAACTCGGGCAGGCCACCGCTCCGCATGTTAGGGGCCAAAGCGAACCCGGCGGGCAATCCGCAGAGGCGATGGGCGGGCCGCCGGCCGTTGTGGCCGGTTCGGACTATAACTATGAGGCGGTTCAGAGCGAGGCCACCAGGCGATGGAATAAAGGCGGCAAGTTCCCCGTGATTCAAGGACTGGTGGCCAACATGGATGATGCACGGGCTATCCAGAAGTACCTTTGGCAGGCGGGCTATGCACCTTTGATTAGCCAAGACGCAAATAAAAAGCTTATGGTCCTTGATACGTTGGACATGACCGATGCGACCAATGAGGAATTGTCAGCATACGCTGAGAATCTTGAAAGACTAGGCAACAGCAAGCAATGGCAGCTGGGTTATAATTTCAAGCACGGCAAACAACTGCAGTTGATTACACAGACACCACAACAACCTTGACGGATGCGTCACCGAAGGAGTCTTCAACCCATGAGTATGGATCGCACGTTGCATATAGCGTCCGGCGTGACCTCGCGGCGGAACGTGCTGAAACGTTCCGAGCGAATCTCGCTTATGAAGGACAATGGCGATTTTGACGAAGCCACCGACAGCCCTCTGGGTTTGGCTAAGACCCGGGTGCGAGTAACTAAAGTCAGGGGCAAGGCCAAGAAGGAAGAGGCGGCGCCGGCCAGCGCCGTCGCTGAAAAGGCCCCCGCCGCCGAAGCAGCCCCCGCCGGCAAGAAATCGCCCTCGGCACGGAAAGGCTGACTCACCGGCGGTCGGTTTGGGCGAGTTTGCGCGAAAATAATTGGATTTTCGACCAATGCCGCTGGAATTTCCTATTGCCGAGAGAATGGCTCTGCTGGACGCCAGCGGGATACGGAAGGTTTTTGACCTGGCCGCCAATCTGTCCGACCCGATCAACCTGTCCATCGGCCAGCCGGACTTCGACGTGCCAAGGGCCGTTGGGGACGAGGCGATCGCGGCAATCCGGCGCGGGTTCAATAAGTACACTCAGACACAGGGCGACCAGCTCCTCCGCCAGGCGGTGGCCAGGCAGTTGGCCAAGGAATTCGGCTGGGCGGACGATGTTCCCCTGTTGATCACCTGCGGGGTCTCCGGTGCACTCATGCTGATCTTTCTCACCGTGATCAATCCCGGCGATGAGGTTATCCTGCTGGATCCATACTTCGTGATGTACTCCCACCTGGTCAACCTGGCCGGCGGCAAGCCGGTGTGCATCGACACATACCCCAACTTTCGACCCGACGCCGCGAAGATTGCCGCGGCGATCACGCCCCGAACGAAGATGATCGTGCTCAACAGTCCCGGCAACCCCACCGGGGTCGTATACAGCAGGGAGGAACTTGCCGACATCGCAGCCGTCGCCCGCAAACACGAGCTGCTGGTAGTCTCGGACGAGATATACAATGCCTTCTGCTATGACGAGCCGTTTGTCAGCATGGCCGGCCTTTACGAGCACACACTGCTGACACGCGGGTTCTCCAAAACCTACGCCATGACCGGCTGGCGGCTGGGCTGGTGCACTGGGCCAAGAAACGTAATCGAGAAGATGACCATGCTTCAGCAATACAGCTTCGTCTGCGCCCCGAGCATGGCGCAGGCGGCCGGCGTGGTGGCTTTGGAAACCGATGTCTCCGCCCACGTGGCTGAATACCACAGAAAAAGGGATATGGTCTGCCAGGCGCTCGGGGAGAAATTCGGCTTGGTCAAGCCGGGCGGGGCATTCTATGCATTCGTGCCGGCACCGGCAGGCATTTCTGGCAGCGAATTCGTCGCAAAGGCCATCGACAAGAATGTTCTGCTCATACCCGGGGCGGTCTTCTCCAAAGCCGACACGCACTTTCGCATCTCCTATGCCACCAGCGACGAGAAGCTGGCCAAGGGCCTGGAGATTCTCGCTTGCCTGGCGTAGCGCGACAGTCAAGCTTAACACGCTCTAGCACCTGAGCTTACACCGTGGCGAAAAACGCTCTTGACCATTTCCTGGTTTTTCTCCAGATGCACTACCAATCGTTCTGTCTGGGGCCTTATAATAGGATGAGAGCCTTATATTCAGGGACTGGCCATGGCCTACTGTGGGCACAATCTGAGGGAAGCCATGTCGACTTTGATGCAGCGGTTTGGCCGGCGTTTGCGAACAAGTCGGGCCGAGGGGTTCAACCGGATGGTCGCCACGGTCAGCGAGGCACTGGAAGTCGATTCAGAGACAGCCCGGCATCTCGTGGATGCGATGGTCAGCTCAGGGCTTATCGGATTCGAACGGGCCAAAGAGCCGCTGATGTCAACCTGGGTGGTTACGGGGCCGCCATCGCCTGCCATCGAGGCCGACGGAACCATGGACACTCAAAGCGAACCAGGCTTCTGGCGAATCGGGCCGTGTCTGTGATGCCCCGGTCCGTCTGCGACTGGGTCCCGTCGCCGCATGCGAGCCGGCCCTGCCGACGTATATCGCTGCATTCTGTACCGACCGAAACAGCCAGGCCCTCACGTTCTGCATCTGCCGTTGCAACATAAGGCGGAGGAACACCTCCTACACGATGTCCGCCGCCGACTGTGGCGAGAGGCATCTACGCGCGTACATCACCATCTGTGGAGCATACGCATCGAACCACCTGCCCAGATTTACCGGGTCCGCTGATTCCATGGGATTGTCGTCTTACCCTTCACCGGTAAAAAGATGCCGCCGTCGGCACCCCCCATTCAATGACCCACCAA
>JABMQG010000419.1 GCA_013203365.1 Planctomycetota bacterium
GCCATGAGCGGCGGGGTTGATTCCTCTGTGGCGGCGTGGCTGCTTCAGCGGCAAGGCTACGAGGTAACAGGCGTGTTCATGTGCCTAGGCGCAGCCGACGGCCAAGCCGGCGGTAAGCAGGCCGACCGGCGGATCTGCTGCGGGTCGATCGAATCGGCCGACGATGCCCGCCGGGTGGCTGGGCAATTGGGAATGCCTTTTTACGTACTGGACTTCGCCCGCGAGTTCGACGCCGTGATCGACTACTTCGCCGCCGAGTATGCCCGCGGGCGGACGCCGAACCCGTGCGCCAGGTGCAACGAATGGCTGAAATTCGGCAAGCTGTTGCACTACGCCGACGCCGGCGGCGCCCGATACGTGGCAACGGGCCATCACGCCAGGATCGTTCGTTGTGCCGACGGGCCAGCGATTTTTCGCGGGCAGGACCGCGCCAAGGACCAATCGTACGCGTTGTTCGGCCTGCCGGCTGATGTGCTTGCCCGGACGCTGCTGCCGATCGGCGATATCGACAGCAAGGCCGAGGTCCGCCGGCTCGCTCGACAGTTGGGCCTTACTGTTGCGGACAAGCTTGACAGTCAGGACATCTGCTTTATGGCCGACGATGGGAGCTATCTACATGTTTTGCACCGATGTGGCCCGGAGGCATTGCGTCCCGGGCCGATAGTGGATCACACCGGCAGGCAGGTAGGCATTCATGGGGGCATCGGGCGTTTCACCGTCGGTCAGCGGCGGGGGGTGGGCGTGGCAGCCGGCGTGCCGATGTACGTAATCGCCATCGATAGCGAGACCGCGACCGTCACCATCGGCCCGCTAGAGACGACCATGGCTGGCCGGCTGGTGGCAACTGGGGCCAACTGGCACTCACCGGTCGGCGACGGGCCGGCCTGCCGGCTCGTTCAGATACGCTACAATTACGCTGCCCAGCCGGCGACGGTAAGTGCGATGGGAGCCGATCGATTCGAGGCGGTGTTCGACCACCCGGTCCACGCCATAACACCCGGCCAGGTCGCCGCTGTTTACGAAGGCGACAGGCTGCTGGGCGGCGGCTGGATCGAATCAGGCGGAGATTGATATTGGCAATCACACGGGCGTTCGGCGTTGGGGAGTCGGCCTAGGTTATTCGATAATGCAGGATCGGCCAGAACCATCTCGCATCCTTGGCATTCACAGCGGTGCGCTGGGTGATGTGATACTGTTCGCCCAACTGCTCAGCGTGCTGAAGCCGGCCGGATGCGCCGTTGCGCTGGCCGCCGGCGGAGCTAAGGCAAGGCTCCTGCGAGAACTGGCGGTTGTGGACGAAGCGCTTGACTTCGAAACCCTGCCCATGCACGAGGTCTTCGACGCTCACAGGCCCCACCTGGCCTGCGGGCTGCCGAGCAGGCTGGGCCGATGCGATTATTTAATCAGTTGTTTCGCCACCGGCAGCGAGATAGCCGAGTGTCGGCTGACGGCAATGTGCGATGCCAAGAAGTCGGCATTCCTCCCCATCCGCCCCGGCATCGGCTGGGACAGTCACCTGCTGGAACTTTGGGCCGGGCAACTTATCGCCGCGGGTTTCGCTTCAGACCACCTTCGCACCGAAGGGGCCCCCCCACCACACCGCGGAGGCGATGTGATGGCCATCGACCTTCCACACTGGTCCGTGCCGGCGGGGATGCGAGTCGAGGCCGCCGAAGCGATAATCGCTGCGGGAGCCGACCCGGGCGAGGGGTACGTCGTAGCCCACGTCGGTAGCGGCTCGGCGGAGAAGCGCTGGCCTTTGGCTGCGTTCGAAGCCCTGGTCGACTATCTGGACCGGCCGGTTGTGTTCATTCTCGGCCCGGTTGAAATGGAGCGTCTTGGCGAATCGGCCATTGTCGGCCTGCGACGGCGTGCAGCGGTGCTAACCAAGCCCACGCTGGCATGTCTTGCCGGCATACTGGCTACGGCGCGGGCATTCGTAGGCAACGATTCCGGCCCTGCCCACCTGGCCGCCGCGGTCGGCACGCCGACGCTGTCGCTTTTCGGCCCGACGAATCCAGTTCACTTTGCGCCCAGAGGCATCCACACAAGAGTAATTCACCGCCAACTACTGGCAGACCTTCGTCCGCGGACGGTCGCCGATGCGCTCGCGCGAATGATCGATAAGGATAACAGCAAAGGTCCTCGAGACGTGGATTGAGATTGCGGCCATGAAGCGGTTCATTGCAATATTTATCAGCAAATACGACGTTTATGCCGCGAAGGCCGTTGCATCCGGGCTTTTTTCTGGGGATAGTGAATTAAGGAACAACAACCTGGTTGCGCATATACCTTAGGAGTTGCCGCCATGACCAAGAGCAAGGGAATACCGAGGAGTTCACGCAAGCAGAAGTACCTGCGAATGCTGATCCAAGGCGACCAGCTTACCTGCAGTGCTGAATCGCTGGAAGAGGTTTGTTTTCCACCTATCGAAAACTCCGGCCGGACGCCCGACTGGATGGCCTACGTTCAGTGGTCGCTGTACCAAGCCACCCGTAAGCGTCGGCACGCCGAGATTGCCAAGCGAATGGTAGCCGGTCCGCGAAATCCCTGGCGGACAGGGACCGGCTACCATCGCGACGAAGCCGTCATGGACGAGTTTTGCCACTGGCCTTATGCCGTCACATACGTTGGGTTGCGTGATGCGGGCATGCTGACGGCCAGCGAAGACAAATACGCTCGCGGCTGGCTGGAGCAATCGCTTCGCTTCTGGCAGGAATACCCGAGCTTTAGCAGCGGTGCCACGGAGCAGGACATTGGCAACCTATCGATCACGCCGCCATGCGGGGCGGACTATGCCGCCCGGCACATTTACAAGGGCAAGTTCGCCAGCAGTCTGCGCGAATTCGCCGACCGGGTGTGGACCAACTACTGGCGGATCGGCGACAGCATTGAGGACGCCGTGAACTACGAGATTTTTCACACCGTCTACATGCCTATCTGGGCAAAGGTCCGCGGCGAGATGGAGGTTCTGCAGAACTACGTTCGCAACGACACCTACGAGCGGGCCTTTCAGCAGATACTGCCCATGGGCGCAGTCTGCGACCAGGGCGACAGTGGGTGGCAATGCGGTTGGGTTGGCTCGATAGCCACTCTTGAGATTGCCGCGGCCGTCACCGGTGAAGGCAGGTATGTCTGGCTGGCACAGCGTATGCTGCAATACTTGGAAAAGAGCGGCTACCTGTCGCGCATGGCCGAGTTGTTCAGGGCCGAGCCTCTGGGCAGCGCCACGCACTGGGCCATTGTACGGAATTGGGCCTCGGATGCGTTTTTTCTTTGCCAGGCGTATCAGTGGTGCAACGACAAGATAGCTCCTGTTCAGCCAAAGGGGTTTGAGAGCACTATAACGTACCGTCATCGGCCATCGATGGAGGGAGTGTTCGGCAGGAGCAGCGCCGCAATGACACTCAATCCGCATCTTCGCGGCGAGCGATCCGAGGACAAGCTGGTGCTTCGCAGCGGCTACGACGCCCAGGCGAACCACCTTGTCGCCAGCCTGGACAGGCCGGCCGGCCACGACCATCAGGACACCGGCGCGATCATTACATGGACCCACCAGGGCAGGGTATATCTGCACGGGCCGTTCTACTATCAGCGAGAGGCCGTAGCGCACAACCTGGTTTACTGCGGGCCGATGGACAAGTCGCCGGAAGAAGAGATTGGGACGACGTACTTTACCCGGGCCCGCACCGATCTGACTAAGACCAACCGCTGCGTGACGAACTTCATCGAGGACTTCTCAGAACTTACGATGACTGGCTACAGCTCGCTTTCGTACCACAACAGGCTGGCAACATGGAACAGGACGATAATCTACCCGCGAGACGGGGCTTTCCTGCTGGTGGTGGACGAGTTGGACAACCGTGGCGAGGATTTCTGGGCGGCGCCGCTTTGGCATTTCGAGAAGTTTCACGGCTCTAGCGACTGGTGGGCCGACTGCGAACATGGGGACATTCCCGCCAACGACTACACTTTGAACCGCTGGCCTGTGGAGCCGGGGAGGGTGCTGGTTGCCTTTCCGCTTCGGGAGAACGCCATGTCCCACCTGCGACAGCGCAATGCGGACTTCGACGAGCCTCGGCCCCACATAAACCTTGAAATCGTGGAACGCCATTGGAGCCAGCAGGAGATGGTATATCAGGCGGGCAAGATCGCTGCCGGCCAGAAGGCCCGCTTTATCACCTTGTTGCTGCCCCACGACGCGGCGGAAGCAGCCGAGTCGGCGGCCGAGCGGATAAAGGTGGTGGCGCAGGACAAGGACGCATGGTGCCTGGAAGTGTCCGGCAAAGACGGCACGTCATGGACAATCGGCATGGTGCCGCCGCGGATGCCGGCGTTCTACGCCCTGCCGAAGAAGGACCATCACGGTTTCATGCCCGCCTGGCTGCGGGAGAAGAAAATGGACGTAAGCGACCCGCACGGCGACCGGAGCCAATGGTTTACTGCCGGGCCGATAACGACGGACGCGGAGATCTTTTGCGTTCGCAAGTCGCCTGGCCGGACGTACATGGCCATGCGGCGAATGCGGGCGTTCGAGATGGGCAACGTCTTTCACCACGCCGAACAGTCGCCCTGCTGGCCACCGACGCGATTCCAGGTTAATGCCGAGTTCGACCTGGCCGACAAGCGGGGTAGTGTTAATTATTCCTGCCGACGATTTTGCCCGATCGAGCTTTCGCTGGGGATAAAGCCCAGCAAGCTGCGAGTGCAGGGCGGCGTCAATGGCGTGCCGACGACGGCGGAGGCGAAGGACGGCGTCGTTCATGTTGCACTCAACGCCTTGGGAAGAATCACGGTTGAAAGATAGGATATCCGCGGAGGCTTGGCGGCTAAGAACTAAGAATGTTGCATCTGGCCTTTCTTCTGGTGATATTGAGTACGAGTGCTAATTAAGCTGCGCACATACCTAAGGAGTTGACGCCATGACCAAGAGCAAGGGAAGACCGAGCAGTTCTCGCAGGCAGAAGTACCTGCGAATGCTGATCCAAGCCGACCAACTTACCGGCAGTCCCGAATCGCTGGAAGAGATCTGTTTTCCACCTATCGAAAACTCCGGGAGGGCACCCGACTGGCTGGCCTATGTTCATTGGTCGCTGTACCAGGCCACCCGGAAGCGTCGGCACGCCGAGATCGCCAAGCGA
>JABMQG010000420.1 GCA_013203365.1 Planctomycetota bacterium
ATCTTCGACAAGGAGCTTCGCGTCTCCAGTCATCGGCGGCGGACGTACGTTATGCGGGTGGCGTATCTGGCCCTTCTGACGCTGTTTGTGGTGCTGGTCTGGCTGGCGCTGGTTCGGGACTTTTCCGGCTTGTCGCCGGCCTATCGTATAAGCCGAATGTCCGAGGCCGGCAAGACGATCGTGGCTGTGATCGTAGGGTTCCAGTTCATCGCCGGCCAGATGGTCTTGGTGGTCCTGATGAGCACATCGATCAGCGACGAGATTTACCACGGCACTCTGGGAATCCTTATGACCACGCCGATCAACGGCTTTCAAATAGTAATGGGCAAACTGTTGAGCAAGCTGCTTCAGCTTGTGATCCTGCTGGCCGTCAGCGTGCCTGTGCTGGCGATAGTGCGGGTATTCGGCGGCGTGCCGTGGGATTTTGTGCTGGCCGGCGTGTGCATTACGCTGTGCACGGCGGTTTTCCTAGGGGCCGTGGCCATGTACTTTTCCATATACACCCGACGGGCATACTCGGTGCTCCTTAAGACCATCGCACTGGCCGCGGGGTTGTTTCTAGTGGTGCCAATTGTGCTGGTTGCACTTTTGATTTGTCATGCCCAAATGACACCAACGTCGCCTCTGTTCATGAGTGTGATGGGCTTTCTGCACAATACAAACCCGTACATGGGGCTGGGGCTGAGCACCGGTGCGGTTCTAAACCCACAGGGGATGGGGATGTTACCGGCTTTCAGTTGGCCACTTTTATGCGGCGTGCTGCTGGCCTGTTCGGTCGTTGTGCTTGCCGTGTGCGTGCGAGTGGTTCGTAAGGTTGCCCTGCGCCAGGCGACGGGAGAGGCTGGGTTGTTCGTCACTCGTCGAAAGCGAAAGACCGCCTCGCCGGCCCAACGCAAAGCCGACGGTCGAATCCGGCGCGTCCGTGGCTGGCCGGTGGCGTGGCGGGAAATGCGAACGCCGCTGCTGGGGAAAGGCAAAGTAGGGTCGGTTATCGGGGTAATCCTGCTGGCAATTGGCCTGGGGGCCGTCTACTTCTCTCTGGGTTACGTAGACGCCTTGCACGATGATGATACTCACATGGCGTTTGTCTTAATATACTTTCTGCTGGCGATGCCGGTAACCGCCGTCCTGTCTGCAACCCCTATTACGACCGAGCGAGAGTGCCGCACCTGGAGTATCCTGCTGGCCACGACGTTAAGCGATGGGCGGATACTGCTTGGCAAGGCCATCGGCGTATGGCGCCGGTGCCTGCCGGTGTGGGCCCTGCTGGCCGGGCACGTGATCGTCTTCACGCTGGTGGGATATATCAATGCCATCCTCTCGCTTCACCTGCTGATAATAGCGACCTGGGTCGTGCTGTTTTTCACGGGCACGGGGTTGTACTTCAGCGCCAGGCTGAAGCGCACGACATCGGCCGTGCTGGCCAATGTAGGCTTGGGATTGGCACTGTGGGCACTGGCGCCTTTGGTGATGACCCTGGTCTGTGAAATCGGTCGCTTTCACAGCACTGACCTCTTCGAAACCAGTTTTGCTCACCCGGTTGTGCAGGTCGTTGTGGTCGCCGAAGGAGCATTTCACGACAACCACTACAGATGGCCCAGTGCCCATGGTGTCGGAATCCTTGGCACCACGGTTGTGTTGTTTGCCAATCTACTCGGCTACGGAATGGCAGCCGGCGTGTTTGCTTTACGCGCGCGAAAATGGATGCGAAAGCGGGTGTTCTGATCAGATGAGTCTTCAGGCTGAATCGTCAGCGGATGAACAGCATCTCACGATATTTCGGCAGCGGCCAGTAGCTATCGTCCACCATCTGCTCAAGGCGGTCGCCTAATTTGCGCAGGGCGTTCATCGCGGGCAGTACGGCTTGGCGATGATGCTGCGCCCTCGCCATCAGGTCGTCGAACCCATCGACGGCGATTGCCTCGTCCATCGCCGTCGCTGCCTTGTAGAAGGCCGATACCGTCTCAACAAGTTTTTTCAGCAGCTCCGGTTGCGTGGCGTCTTCGACGCCGGCGGCCTTGGCGTTATTGATAGCCGCGGCCACGTCCTTTTGGTAGCGAAGCGAGGCCGGCAGGATCATCGTATGGGCCATCGCCGAGGCGGTCTGGGCCTCGATGCGGACGGTTGTGGCGTAGTTCTCCAGGAGTATTTCCCGACGGCTCTGCAATTCGCGCCCGCTATAGACGCCGTACTTGGCGAAAAGCTCCACTGCCTCCTTGGCCGTGGCCCACGGCACGCAGTCGAGGGTGCTACTGAGGTTTGGCAGCCCTCGTTTTTTGGCCTCTTGAACCCATTTGTCCGAGTAGTTGTCGCCATCGAAGAGCACATCCTTGAACTGCCTGGTAAGCTCGGACAGCAGCTTCTGAACTGCGAGGTTGAGATCATCTCCGGCGGAGGCGGCCGATTCCAGCTCGGTGGCGATGTAGTCCAGAGACTCGGCGACGATGGTATTTAGGACCGTGTTCGGCTCGGCGATGGACTGACTGGACCCCACGGCTCGGAACTCGAACTTGTTGCCCGTGAAGGCGAACGGGCTGGTCCGGTTGCGGTCGCCCGCGTCCCGCGGCAGTTTGGGTATCATAGAGACGCCGACTTCGATGTGAGCGAGCTTCTTG
>JABMQG010000421.1 GCA_013203365.1 Planctomycetota bacterium
CGAGGCGACTTCGCGAACCATCTGGGCGCCCATATTCTCGTAGACGTCTTCGAGTTCGACTTCCTTTGCCACGGTCACGCCGTCCTTGGTGACGGTTGGCGAGCCGAAGGATTTTTCCAACACCACCACCCGGCCGGTAGGCCCGAGGGTGACCTTCACCGCCCGCGCAAGTTGCTTGACGCCGCGGCGGATAGCCTCACGGGCATCCGCGTCAAATAGAATATTTTTTTTTGCCATTACACTGCTCTCCAGTATTAGTTAGGACTTTCTGACGCTGCTTAAGGGTTCACTACTTCAAGATCGCCAAAATATCGCTTTCATCCATTAGCATAAGTTCTTCACCGTCCACCTTGATTTCGGTGCCGGCATAGCTGGTGAACAGGACCTTGTCGCCCACCTTGACCGTGAAGGTAGCCCGGGTACCGTCATCAAGGAGCTTGCCTCCGCCCAGTGCGATCACCTCGCCTTTCTGGGGTTTCTCCTTAGCAGCATCCGGCAGCACGATGCCTCCCTTGGTGGTGGTCTCCGCTTCCATTCGCTTGATTAGCACCTTTTCCCCGAGGGGACGAATCTTGATCTTGGCCATGATTACTCTTTCTCCTTGTCTTGCTATGGCCTGCTGAACCATTCAGCCCGGCCTGGTCCGCCGCCAGGGCGGTCGAGCCTATACTGCACCGCAAAAGTCAGACACGAACTCTCGTGCTCTTTGTTTACCCGAACTCGGCAAAGTTAGGTCCGCTAGGCTATCTGCTCACCTGGCGGGCCTGTTGCATCCGAATGTCGCGAACCCATCAAAGACAGTTATGCCGCTCTACGATTCGCCACAGTTGTATCAGCAGTTCTTCCCTTTCCAACGGCTTGTGCACGATGCTGAACGCTTCAAGACGCAAAGCGCCTTCCAGAAACCGTCGGGTTATGTTTCTAACCACCAGGACCACCGGCATGGCCGAATTCACCTGTCGGATGATCCGCAGTGTATTGAGCAACTCGCGGTCGTCGTGGTCGCTATCGACGACCGCAACGTCCGCCAGGCCGCGTTGAACCCACATCAGCAACTCGCTCATGCTCGGTGCGTCCAGCATGTCGACGAGTCCTGGGGCAAGCAGTTTTCGCAGGTTTTCCGCGTGCCTACGGGCTTCGCCGCTGATGACCAGTCCTAGCGGCCTACGATTCATTTGTTCCGCCACCGCAGCCATGATTTAGTGCACTCCCACGGCGCAGCCATCTTGCGCTGGTTATCTTGCAACGCACGTGCCAGCGCCCGCAGCCACTTATGTTTACTGCGGTTGTGAATCCGCACCCCCCAGGATCCTCTGCCAACTGCGGCGCATTGTACGGTTAGGCAGGTCTGTGGCTGCATTTCTGGCAGACCAGCAGTGCGATTAAGCTCGCACCACGGACAAGCCCCCCGGCCGGTTTGGCCAAGCGTCTGCGGCCGGGGGAATGGGTGGGGGGGGATGGCTTGACCGACGGCGGTGAAGGTTGCCGGTACGCTGGCGGGCAGCCGGCCACGGCGATTGAAAAAACCTGACAATCCTCTTGACGTACGTGCTTACATGGCTTAGCGTAAGCAACCCTGGATCGTTGACGGGGAAAGTGTATCTTGCCTCGGCACGTTTTTTTATCAACAGTAACCTTGCTTTTTGAAAAACTTGGGCGCGGATGCATGAATTTGCGCCACATGGAGGTGTAATTTGAGCAATAAGTTGGTCAACGACTTGATCGACGCGGGAATTCATTTCGGTCATCGGTCCAGTCGCTGGAACCCGAAGATGGCGCCGTATATCTTCGGCAAGCGCCGTCTTATCCACATTATCGACGTTAAGGAGACCCTGAAGGGTCTTCTTCGAGCCAAACGGTTTGTGGCCATGGTGGTAGCTGATGGCAAAGACGTACTGTTCGTCGGGACCAAGCGTCAGGCTCGCAGGGCTGTTGAAACCGTAGCACAGGAGACTGGGATGCACTACGTCAGCGATCGCTGGTTGGGCGGGGCGCTGACGAATTTCCGGACCATTCGCAGCAGGCTGGGGCGCTTGGATGAGCTGGAACGGCTGACCGAACCGGAGGCTGCAAGTCAGTTTTCCAAGAAGCTTCTTTCCTCGTACCGCCGTGAGCTGCGGAAAATAAAGCGGAACCTGGAAGGTATCCGTCGCATGGAAAACCTGCCTGGTGTGCTGGTACTCGTGGACCAACGCCGTGAGAACATCGCCATCAAGGAAGCCAAGAAGCTGGGTATTCCCACCATTTGCCTGCTGGACACTGACAGCGACCCAGAGTTGGTAGACATTCCAATCCCCGGCAATGACGACGCGATGCGTGCCATCGAGCTGATCTTCGGCGAGATAGGCAAGGCGATTACCGAAGGTAAGGCCGGCAGAGGCGATCGCGACGGCGAGCATAGCGATGCCGGCGAGATGGCTGTTCGCAGGCGCAGTCAGCGGGCGGTATTGGCCCGTGCGGACTCAGTGGCAGAGGCCCCCGTCGAGGCGCCTGCCTCTGCTGGGGAACCAGTCGGCGAGACGTCGGCCGAGACACCCGCTTCAGCCGAGACACCCGCTTCAGCCTAG
>JABMQG010000422.1 GCA_013203365.1 Planctomycetota bacterium
ATTCAGTCTTACCTGACCGCCGCCGTAATGAACTTGAAGCGTCTGGCGGCGTTATTATTTGGATTTGCGTTGATGGTAATATTTGGATTCCGCCGCCACGGTGCCGAACAGGCTTGCAGAAGTTATTCCGTGCTGATTCAGTCCCGAAACATTGAAAATCTGAAAACAGCCGCCTAAATCCCCATGGACAGGGGGTTCTTCAACAGCCTCGCAGTCCCGGATTATCCAAGATACTACAGGCACACGCCACCACCGTCAAGAAAAACTAGTACGGTGTCCCACCTTTCATCCCCGAAACACCCTCAATCCCCTTCGCAAATTGATAATGATGTTCACAACAATCACGCCAAAGAGAAGGACAAGGGTCATGTTCGGGATCAACCACGTACTGAGTATACCATCAAGAACCAACACACAAGCGATGAAATTAATAGGAATCATCACCACCACAAACACACCAATAGGTAGATTATATAGCAGGGCGCGACGTGTGTTACTCTTCAAATGATCATCATTCGTAAGGTTAGCATACACAAGAAACGCCAAACAGCCCAATCCGCCACTCATTGCTCCGGCAAGATACACCAAAGACCCCAATATCTTCTGCCGTTTTGTCATGTCACCGCCTTCTCGTACAATGGTTCGAGTAGTTGTATTCTTAATTCGGTAATACTCTTCTACATATACAATAGAACATTACGCTTAGGCACACTACCTTTCGCGGGCTTCCATGACAACCAATAGTTTCACAGTACCGATCCACTGACCCGCGGCCGATTCCTGGAATCGGCCGCGGGTCAGTAAGTAATCGATCTCGCTGTTTCGTTTTTCACGCCTAGCAGCACCTAGCGATCGGCCGCGATAGGCTCCTTCGCATTAATCCTGCTCAGATGCCTGGATAACCCGGGATAATGGGGCTGTTGAAAAAGACCCCATCATATTGTGGTGAATATGCCCGCAATCGGATAGCATCTCCAGCGTGAAGTTCATCGGCTTGCTTTCGGGTCATCCGGTGTCGTCAGGGGGCTTCGCCTTCCTTGCCAGATGACCCGACGCGGCGCCCAGTTTGGGGGGAGTATTATATAGAGCGTACTTGCAATTGGCTCGGCTGTGCTATATTTTGACCCGTTTCGTTGCGCCCAACGGTGGTTTTGCGTTTTGCGTCGAATACAATGACACGGACAAGGAGCGAATCATGGCAATTATCGACTTCGGTGGCGTGAAGGAAGAGGTCGTCACGCGCGAAGAATTCCCCATCAGCAAGGCCCGCGAGGTCCTGAAGGACGAAACCATCGCCGTCGTCGGCTACGGGGTCCAGGGTCCGGCGCAGGCGTTGAACATGAAGGATAACGGGTTCAAGGTCATCGTCGGCCAGGCCAGCCGATTCAAGAAGGACTGGGACCGCGCCGTCGCCGACGGATGGGTCCCCGGCGAGACGCTCTTCGAACTCGACGAGGCCGCCAAGCGAGGCACGATCGTGCAGATGCTCGTCTCCGACGCCGCCCAGAAGTCGATCTGGCCGACGATCAAGGAATGCCTTAACGCCGGCGATGCGCTGTACTTCTCGCATGGGTTCTCCATAGTTTACAAGGATCAGACCGGCGTTGTCCCGCCCGCCGACGTCGACGTTATACTCGTCGCCCCGAAAGGCTCGGGTACGTCCGTTCGCCGCAACTTTCTATCAGGTGCCGGCATCAACTCCAGCTTTGCCGTAGCGCAGGACGCCACCGGCCGGGCCGAGCTGCGGGCAAAGGCCATCGGCATCGCGATCGGCTCGGGGTACCTGTTCCCGACAACGTTCGAGAACGAGGTCTACTCCGACCTTACCGGCGAACGCGGCATACTCATGGGTGCATTGGCCGGCGTTATGGAAGCCCAGTACGAGGTTCTCCGCGCCAACGGCCACAGCCCCAGCGAGGCCTTCAACGAGACCGTAGAGGAGCTCACCGAAAGCCTCATACGCCTTGTCAGCGAAAACGGCATGGACTGGATGTACGCCAACTGCTCCGCCACGGCCCAAAGGGGCGCGCTGGATTGGAAACCCAAGTTCAAGGAAGCTACTCTGCCGGTATTCAAGGAGCTTTACAAACGTGTCAAGGGCGGGGCTGAAACCAAACGGGTAATCGAGTCCTGCGGCGCAGCAAACTACCAGGACCAGCTTACCAAGGAGCTTAGCGAGTTGGCCAACTCTGAAATGTGGCAGGCCGGCAAGGCCACACGCAGCCTGCGGCCGAAGGAGTCGGCCCGCCAGATCACTACGGATACCAAGGGCGTCGCCGGACGAGGGGCGAATTGACTGACTGAGGCGCCGACGGAGTTAACCGCACAGGCAGCGAAAAGTTGGGGAGGATGTGGCTAAAGGGGAGCCGAGCCAAGCGTTATGCGCCCCGACAAGCGGTTTCTTTCCGCCGGCTGGTGCCGGTCAAAACGGCTCCCGATCAAAGCTCAAAGGACGAACCGTCTTCCTTCTTCTTATCGTCTTTGTCTTCACCCTCGTCATCGCCGTCGTCCTGCTCGTCATCGATCTTCCATCGGTCGGCCTCGTTGATATCATCCAACTCTCGCTCCATAACCTTGAACATCTTCTCCTGCATGGGCGCGAGTTTGCGGTAATAATTCAACGTAGCTTGGTAGGCCTGGACCATCTGATCGATCTTGATCAGCTGCCACTTGCTGACGCACTCGGGTTCCTTGACGTTGACAAACGGGTCGCAAGTGAAGGACATGTGCCCCCTATCGTCACGATGGAAGAATTCGCAATCCTTGCATTGAATCATCTTGTCCGACTCCACTGTTAATTCCACGGGCCTTCGAAACACACGCCTTTTCCCCGGCGTATAAGGAAAGGTTGCATTGTACAATAAATTATAGCTAACATGGTGGCAAGTTGCTGCCTTTTGTGGTGCAAGCGCATTTGGGCAGTCTGTCGAGAGTTTTTGGAGCCTTTTGAGCCTGTGGAGTTGGAGCCGGATGGAGTTCTGCAATGAATCAAGTTATGCGGGTCGGGTGGTTTACACTTGTTGTAGCATTGGTTTTGGTTATGGCCGTCACGGAGTCGAAGGCCGACACCCCGGCGACCACAGTTGCAACCGAAACACAAATTCAACCGAGCGCTAGTCAGCCGACCACCCTGCCGGCGACGTCTCAGCCGGCGACGTCTCAGCCGACGGCGGTCTTGCCTTCGGCCGAGCTATTACAGCACCAGGCAATCGAGCTGGCGCTGGCTGGCAATTTCGAAGCCGCCGCCGAGACGATGCGTCAAGCCGTTCACCTGTCGCCGGAGTACAAACCCAGCCTCCGCGAATACAATTGGCTGCAAGAGTACCTCACCTACCTCGCCGCGAACAACGTGGCCAAGCAGAACGAATACGAACTGGCCGTGGACATGGCCAAGCAGCTGCTCGAAATCGCTCAAACCACAGCGGCAGTGGACGAGCAGGTTAACGAACAGCTGGACAAGCTTCGCCAAGAGGTCAAAGACGTTATCAAGGCAGTGGCCGATCTTCTGGCAGCCCCCTTGTCGCAGGAGAACTACGACGGACCACAGTGGTTCCCGGAGCGGCTGAGCAAAGATGCGGCGAAGATCGGCCAGGGCCTGGATGCCGTCTCCGTCGCCTTAGCCGAAACCCCGAAGACATACGCCGACCATGTCCGCGACGTCATCGAAAGGGTCCGCCTGAGCCTGCGGGACTTCGAGGCCGCCGCGGGCCGGCAAAAGTGGGACTGCATCGAAAACGGGCGAAATAGTCTCGATGACATAGAAGATCAGATCGACGCCCTCTCCGACACACTGGACGGCCTTAACGCGATGACGAGCGACACCCCTTGGCGTGCGGCGTTGGACCAGTTGCGGCTGGCTAAGCGCATACTCAACGGCGTCACCGGTTTCATGGATGAGCCGTGGGCGTGCGACATCGTCGCCGGTGCTGAGAAACGAATTGAGGCGCTCCGCCAAGACAGGCAATGGTACAAGGCACTGGGAATCTACAACGCGTTGGCCGAATTGTACGAAGGTCGAGACGACCAGCGATACCAGGACGATATCCGACGGATCAGCCGGCAAGCCAGGGTCATCTCCATGTACGGCCCGGCTGTCAAGGGCGTCGCCGAAACGGCGCAGACCCAGCCGGCCAAGCCGGAAAAAAGAAAACAGCCCCACTGGAAGGACTATATCATAGGCGTTGACACTTTCGCCGTTCGCCGCGCTATCAGCCAGATTCATCGGCGGTACGTTGAAAACGTCGACTATCGCAAGGTCTTGCTG
>JABMQG010000423.1 GCA_013203365.1 Planctomycetota bacterium
GATTATGACCGAGCACGCGCACGGTCTGACAGGTGCCGATATCCACCCGGGGGCCTGCATTGGCAAGAGCTTCTTTATCGATCACGCAACCGGAGTGGTAATAGGCGAAACGACTACGATCGGCGACAATGTCAAGATATACCAGGGTGTTACACTGGGTGCCCTGAGCTTTCCAAAGGACGAACGCGGCAGGGTGATAAAGGGCCACAAACGCCATCCCACCATCGAAGATAACGCCACCATATACGCCAACGCCACCATCCTCGGCGGCGATACGGTCATCGCCAAGGGCGCAACAGTGGCCGGCAATACCTTCGTGACGCATTCCGTCTCGGCCGACAGCCTCGTGGTCTCGGAATCGCCGAGGCTGAGGGTAAAGAGCAAACGCGGAAAAACGCACTGAGAACCCCTAATAGAATGAGGCGGCGCCTTGTCCTCTAGGCGCCGCCTCATTCTATTAGGGACTCTTAAACTGCTCTATTCTTGTGGATGGACCACTATCTTCATGCCGTCGCGGCTTTCCATCGTCTCAAATGCCTTATGTATCTCGCTGATCGGGAACCGGTGTGTTATGAGCGGCTTGACCTGAATCATGCCTTGTTCCAGCAGGCTGACCGCCAGCTCATGTTGGCGAGGCACGCTGCCGTGTGAACCGGTTACGCAGCATTCCTTGTAGTGCACGGTATTTGAATACAGGCTCATCGGCCTGACGTCCTTACCCAGCCCGCCGAACAGGTTCACGTAGCCGCGATGCCGAACCATCTCGACCGCCTGCTCGTGCACCTCCACCGCGCCGCAGGCGGTGATGTCGATGTCCGGCCCTTCGCCGGCGGTCAGCTCCCGGCAACGGGCGACAACGTCGATACCCGAGGGGTTGATGTACTCGTCGGCCTTATACTGCTTGCCGATTTTCATTCGCATTTCGCTGGGTTCTATGCCGATTATCTTCGTCGCTCCCATCGTCCGCGCCAGTCCGATCATCATGCATCCGATGGGCCCCAGCCCGAAGATCACCACGGTCTTCCCAAGCGACATGTTCACTCGTTCCAAACCGTTTATGGCGCACGCCAACGGCTCGGCAAGGGAGGCCTCGTCGAAACTCAGACGCTCCGCGAATGGCGTGACGGGCCCTTCCTCTAGAACCAGCTGCGTCAGCTTCATGTACTCGGCGAACACCCCGGGTATCTGGTAGCCGACGGCGTAGTTGATCTCGCAATTGTTGCCCATGCCATTTCGGCACCAGTAGCACTGCCCGCAGGGTACGTCCGCGCCCAGGGCGACACGGTCGCCCTCTTTGACACGGGTGACGTTCTTGCCCACCTTGACCACCACGCCCGCAGCCTCATGGCCGATGATCGCCGGCGGCTTGACTCGGGGATTGCCTCGATGCAAAATCCGAACGTCCGAGCCGCAGATGCTGACGGCCTCCACCCGCATGAGTGCGGAATTATCATCAATTACCGGGTCGGGAACGTCTTTGAGAACCAGCTTGTCCAATGCTTCCATTACGACGGCTTTCATCGTTTAATGCTCCTTGTGTGCCTAGTTCGCGCGGATTAATACCTTGCAGTAAAACTCACTGTTTTCTTTCATCATCTGCATCGCCCCGAAGGCCCCTTCAAGTGCAACCTCGTGGGTGATAAGGCCTTTCAGGTCTATGGCCTTCGAAGCCATCGCCTTCAACGCCGCATGCCAGTCATCGCCGTCGCCGGTGAAGCTGTATCGGGAGTTCCAGGTGCCGCGAATGTTTACTTCACGGCGCATCGCCGTGGAAATGAGCGGCGCCGGCAACGTCACGTCCGCGGCGGGATTGCCCAGAAGGACTACCTCGCCGCTGCTGCGAACCGCCTTCAGGGCCTGGATCATCGTCACGGGCACCCCAGCCGCTTCCACGCACACGTCGGCGCCCTGACCTTGCGTGGCCGACTCGATCGCTTCGACGGGATCGTGCTGTCGGCTGTCAATTACGTTTTCAAAGCCCAGGCTGCGGGCAAATTCAATCTTCTTGGCCACTACGTCGAATAGCAGTATCTGCGATGCGCCCATCGCCCTGGCCCATTGCGCCACCATAAGCCCGATAGGCCCGGCTCCCCATACTGCCACCGATTGGCCCACCAGGGCGCCTCCGGTCCGCCGAAGCGCGTGCAGCGCCACCGCGGCCGGTTCCGTCATGGCGGCCTCCTGTAGCGACACACCCTCAGGCACCGAAAGTAGATTCCGGGCCGGTGCTACCACGTATTGCGCAAACGCCCCGTCGCTACGAGAGCCCAGGTAATCGTACTTGTGGCATTGGGCGTAGCTGCCCTGCTCGCAAGGGGGGCACTTGCCGCACCATATCAGCGGGAACACCGTCACGCGGTCGCCGGCCGACCAGCCTTCCACGCCGCCCCCGCACGTCTCGATAGTCCCGGCAAACTCATGCCCGCAGATAGTCGGGAACGAATACGTGCCTTTAACGAACGTCCGGGGAATATCCGAGCCGCACACACCGCAGTAGCCTACGCGAACCAGCACCGCCCCATCGCCTGGGGTCGGGCGGGCAACCGCCTCCAACCTTGCGTCGCCTACCGCGTGGAGTACGAGTGCCTGCATCGTCGAATCTGTTCGGGTCATGTTTTACTCCGGCCGGCGCGCCTGGTCTGCAACCCGTCCTCGATTGCCTGCCGAACGAGCATCATGTTCTGCGTCAAAGAATTATCCTTACTAAAGAGGCTGCTCGTCCCCGCCACCAATATGTCCGCACCGGCGGAGACCATCTTGGGTATGTTCACGAAGCTGACGTTGCCGTCCACCTCGATAGGAATGTCTACGTTATGCTCGTCGAGCATTGCCCGGCACTCCGCAATCTTGGGAATTGCCGATTTCACAAGGTCCTGCCCGGCAAAGCCGGGGTTGACCGCCATGATGAGAACGAAGTCCAGCCTGTCGAGAACGTACTTCAAAATCGAAAGCGGCGTCGCCGGGTTCAGGGCCACGCCGGCCTTCATTCCCTTCTGGCGTATCAACTGCAATTGGCGATCGAGATGAACCGCCGATTCGGAGTGTATCGCAACCAGTTGGGCACCAATCTTAGCCGACTGCTCGATAAAGAATTCGTTGTCTTCCGTCATTAGGTGGACGTCAAACGGCAGGTCCGTCTTCTTTCGAAGCTGCCCCAACTGCACCAGGCCCATCGGCATATTGGGCACGAATCGGCCGTCCATGATGTCCAGGTGCAGCATGTCCACACCCACCGCCTCCAGCCGTCTGACGTGCTCTTCGAGATGGCACATGTCCGCGCACATCAGCGAAGGGGAGATCTGCACCCTCGCCGACCCGCTTTCATCTGCAACGACGGCCGGTGCAATTTTTTTTCTTTCATCGCCACCAACCAGAACCTCCCGCTCGGTGGACGTTGCTGCAGAAGTAAAAGCCTGCTTGAGGTATCGCAAGGACTGCCGCAGGCCGTCCTCCAGATTACCATCGCTATAGTCTCGACCCAGTTTCGGGCCGCTAAGCTCCAGGTAGCCTATCAACTCGCTGACGGGCAGCGACTGGGCCCTCGCCAGCAGCAGGTCCCTGAACTGCTCCACCTGCACTACCCCGAGTTTTCGTTCGTCGGGGCTGAAACCGAAGGTTGATTCGAATCGGCCGTCCGTGTTCTTCAGATGCAGCTCGTAGGTATACGGCAGGGCGGCCTCCAGCAACTGCATGCCGTCCCACCTGACAATCCCGTCACGGTCCGCATATCCGTGAGCAACGTCCACGCAGTAACCCACCCGGAC
>JABMQG010000039.1 GCA_013203365.1 Planctomycetota bacterium
AGCTTGTTGTGAAGGATTTCAAGGTGCAACTCGCCCATGCCGGAGATTATGATTTGGCCGGTTTCCTGATCGAATCGGCTGCTGAAGGTCGGATCCTCCCGGCGAAGGATGCTCAGGGCCTCGGTGACTTTGTTCCTGTCGGCGGAACTGCGGGGTTCGATGGACATGCTAATGACGGCCTGAGGGAATTCCATTTTCTCCAGCACGACCGGATGATGAGAATCACATAGTGTATCACCGGTTAGGCTATGCTTGCAACCGACCAGGGCCACAATATCGCCAGGGCCGGCGGCGTTCTGCTTGATTCGCTGCTGGGCGTACATTTGCCAAATGCGTGACACGATTTCTTTCTTGTCCCGGGTGGAGTTCAAGACACGTGTACCTGCCATCAGTGTGCCACTGTAGACGCGGGCGAAGTATAAGTCGCCGTGCTGATCGGAGGTGATCTTGAACACCAGGGCGCAAAACGGTTCATCCGGATTGGGCTGCCGGACGACTTGTTTGGTGCTTGTCAGGCTCTCATGGCCCGTCACGGCCGGTACGTCCAGTGGGCTCGGCAGGTAACACACCACTGCATCCAGCAGGGGGCGAACTCCCATATGCTTCAGGGCCGAGCCGCATAGTACCGGATGCAGCTTGTTGGCGCAAGTGGCCCGGCGGATAGCTGCGCGGATGTCGTCATTGGAGATAGGCTCTTCATGGACGAACTTGGCCATAAGGGCATCGTCGACCTCGGCGATGGTCTCGATCATGCGGTTCCTGGCCGAAGCGGCCTGGTCGGCGAGGTCTTCGGGAATTTCCCTGACCACCAGTTTCGTAGCCACATCTGCTGGTTCGTAGAAGTAGGCCTTCTGCTCGATCAGGTCGATTTGGCCACGGAACGTCGGTCCGGCGCCTATTGGCATCTGCAAAGCTACGGGATTGCCGTTCAGCCGTTCGCCGATCTCGGCCACCACCTGCTGAAAGTCGGCGCCAGGCCGGTCGAGTTTATTGACGAAGCACAACTTGGGAACGCCATACTTATCAGCCTGCCTCCAGACGGTCTCGCTCTGGGCCTCCACTCCTCCTACACCGCAGAAGACCGCGACGGCACCGTCGAGAACCCGCAAAGACCGTTCGACCTCCACGGTAAAGTCCACGTGGCCAGGGGTGTCGATCAAGTTGATCACATGCTCCCGCCACGGGCAGGTCGTTGCGGCAGAGGTGATTGTGATGCCGCGCTCCTGTTCCTCTGGCAAGTAGTCCATCACGGCGGTGCCTTCGTGGACCTCACCGATCTTGTAGGTCTTACCGGTGAAGAAAAGCACTCGCTCGGTCACCGTTGTCTTGCCGGCATCTATATGGGCCATGATGCCGATGTTACGAATTTTCCGCAGATCTCGGGCCATGATTTACTCGTCACTTGATTGGCCAGCCATATCAGATAGCAGTCTTCGGCCTGTCTTGTGGGTTGGTACAATCCACGATCGGCACGCGCGTGACCTTCACTTGCCGAAACACTGGATTTCCACCGCCCGCCGTGGAACGACAGGCACCGGCTTTGGGGCAAGCCGGCCCGGTTGTCTTATCTCAAGCGGCCACCAAGCACCGATACCCTTGATGCCTTGCCTTTTCTGAGCCCCGGCGCCGCAGACTGCCTACTTTGGCCAATTCCGACACCGGGGTCGCTCCCGCTGTAAAATTGCGAGGGCGATTCACTACGCACCGTCTAGAGGCTCGGAGAGCCGACGCAGTATATTTCCTCCCGGCCAACGGAGTTACAAGAACCGGCTTCCGGGAGTGGCTTCCGTTTCCAAGCACCCAGCCACCATAGTGGCCGAGCCTCGGCAGCTGGACACGAACACTACTTTCGAACACTTCTTTCGAACACATCTACGGCCGTTCTGGTTTGACAGGCTGAAGGCCTATCAGCATTCAAGAATCGGCCCGGCACTTCATCAAAAAACAAAAAAGGACGCTAAATGAAAAAAAGAAAAAAACTTCCTTGTCTACCACGCAAAGTGAGCAAAGGCCCTGTTTGCGTCGGCCATACGGTGAACGTTGGTTCGGGTCTGTATGGCGGCGCCTTCTTTATTGGAGGCACTTAGCAATTCCGCAGCAAGCCGCTGGCAGGTCGGCATGCCCGTCCGTGTGCGGACCGCCTGTAGAATCCAGCGGATAGCCAGCGACTGCTGACGTTTCCTGTTGACCTGCATCGGCACCTGGTAGTTCTGCCCGCCGACGCGTTTTGAACGCACCTCGATAGCCGGTTTGACATTCCCCATGGCCGCCTCGAACACTTCCAGCGGCGGGGCATCCTTGACCCGGCTGCCAATGATGTCCATAGCGTCGTAGAAGACCCGCTGGGCGGTTGATTTCTTGCCTTCCCACATCATGCAATTGATGAACTTGGCAACCAATTTGCTTTGGTAGCGTGGGTCTGGCTTTAACTGCACGCTTGAATTTGTGAACCGTTTGCCTGACATTATTGTCTGCCATCCTTCTTGTTCAGCCCAAGTTGAGGGGCGAACGGGTTTCAATTAGGTTATTCTTGTTTTCCTTTTTTGTTTTTCTGCAAAGATCATGGACAATACCATGATCCATCGTAGACTCATTTCGGTTTCTTGGTTCCGTACCGACTCCGACTCTGGCGACGAGGTCCCCAGTTTTCTTGTTCCGCCAGGCTGCTGCAATCCAGCGTGCCTCGGATAATATGGTACCGCACGCCGGGCAGGTCCCGGACACTGCCGCCACGAACCAGGACGATGCTGTGTTCCTGGAGGTTGTGGCCGCAGCCTGGGATATAGACGGTGACCTCCTTGCCGTTGCTCAGCCGGACGCGAGCCACCTTCCGCAGGGCGCAGTTCGGCTTCTTGGGTGTCATTGTCTTTACCAGCAGACACACCCCACGCTTTGCCGGGCAGCGGTCCAAGGCTGTGTTCTTCTTCTTGGTCAATTGTTTTTTACGTGGTTTTCGGACCAACTGGTTAATTGTCGGCATAGTTCTTTACTCGCTTGCTTTGGTCAGTTGCTAACCCAGTCGCTACGTCAGTTCCGTCTCGTAAGTGCCTGCTGCACCGCCGCTTCGATCTGGGCCTCGCTGATTAGCTCTTCTTTGTCCGCCGGAATCAGTTCAGGCAGTTCCACCTGACGCTTCAGTGTCATGTCATGATAGGGCTTGAAGCTCGTACCTGCGGGTATCAGGTGTCCCAATATCACGTTTTCTTTCAGGCCGATCAGCTCATCGACCTTGCCTGCCAGGGCCGCCTCGGTGAAGACCTTCGTGCTTTCCTGGAAGCTGGCCGCCGACAGGAAACTTTCGCTTTGCAGGCTGGCCTTGGTGATTCCCAAGAGCAACGGCCTGGCCGTCGCCGGCTTGGGCCGGCGAGTCTTGGCCGGTTGGCGGCCGCGACCTTCAGCCTCGGCGTTGGCCTGTTCGACCTTCTCTCGCAGAACCACCTCGTCATTCATAAACTCGGTGTCGCCGGCTTCGACTATCTTCAGCGAAGCAGCAAGCCTTCTATTTTCGTCGCGGAACTTGAATTTGTCAATGATGTCTCCGGGAAGCAACTTGCCGTCGCCCACCGACTCCACTTGAACCTTCTTCAACATCTGGGCCAGAATGATTTCGACGTGCTTGTCGTTGATGTTCTGGTTCTGACCGCGGTAAACGTTCTGTATTTCTTCCAGAAGGTACTGCTGCAGCGCCTCTTCGCCCTTGATGCGAAGAATGTCGTGCGGCACAAGCGGTCCCTCGGTGAGCCGGTCGCCTGCTTCCACGTAATCGCCGGTATGCACCAGCATGTGCCGGTCGTGTGGCACATGGTGCTCGCGTTCAATGCCAGAATCGCTTCGGACAGTAATGGTCATCTTGCCTCGCCGCTTGTCGGTATGAAGCTCGACCCGACCGGAGATCTCGCCGACTGCCGCCGGCTCTTTGGGCTTTCTGGCCTCGAATAGTTCGGTCACCCGGGGCAGGCCGCCAGTGATGTCCTGGGTTCCGGATATCTCTCGCGGCTGACGTGCCAGCAGGTGCCCTGGTAAAACCTTTTGGCCCTCTTCGACCTCAATACGCGCCTTGGCAGGCAAATAGTGGAAGTCAAGCACCTTGCCGGTGTTATCCTCGATCAGGACGCGAGGGTGTTTCTCACCCTTGTGCTCGATCACCACGTAACGGACGCCCTTGCCGCGGTCGCTCTCGCTACGGACGGTTTCGCCCTCTTCTATATCCTGGAAGCGAACGGTTCCCTCGGCTTCGGCGAGTATCGGCGTACGGTGCGGATCCCACATAACCAGACGTTGGGCGGCCCGGACCTTGGCACCGTCATTAACCAACACGATGGCACCATAAGGGACCATGTAAGCGTCCAATTCACGGTTCTTGGCGTCGACAATCGCTATTTCGCCGTTGCGTTTCAGTGCGGTCAGCACCTTCTTACCTGCCATCTCGACGGGCACGACGTTGATGTCGCGATACTTCACCGTACCCGCTACGGCGGATCTGGTCTCGTTTTCGACTACCGTCGCCGTCGCCACGCCTCCGGTGTGGAACGTGCGCATGGTCAGCTGGGTGCCGGGCTCGCCAATGCTCTGGGCGCCAATGATGCCCACGGCCATGCCCTCTTCGACAAGGCTTCCGGTAGACAGGTCCACTCCATAGCATTTGGCGCAAACACCCAGCGGACTTTCGCAAGTCAATGGGCTGCGGACACGGATAGTCTCCAGGCCCAATTCCTCGATCTTGCGGGCGATGGCCGGGGTGATAACCTTGTTTTCCTCCACGATCACCTCATCGGTGATCGGGTTCACTATGTTCTCCCGGGCAATTCGCCCGGTAATCGTGTCGCGCAACGGCACGTCGATTTGTTCGCCGCGGTATACAGCGGTCTTTGGAATGCCTTTAAGCGTGCCGCAGTCGTCGAGGTTGACGATTACGTTTTGCGCCACGTCTGCGAGCTTTCGCGTCAGGTAACCCGAGTCGGCGGTCTTCAGGGCG
>JABMQG010000424.1 GCA_013203365.1 Planctomycetota bacterium
ACCCGATGGCCACGTTGCCCGTAGGAATGCCGCTTTCGTGAAGCTGCCGCCGAGCACGACGGACCATCGTCCGCACGCGTCGCATTTCCTCAAGCGTGGTAACCATGGGAAACATGACGCGGACTTGCTTCTTGGGCTTCTTCTCGACGCCTCCCAGCTCGTCGGGGGCCGCCTCATCGTCTTCCGCACTGGCCCGCAGAATAGCCCGAATCTGCAGGATGAACATCTCGGGGTGTTCAAACGACAACCGAATAGACCGCCATCCTAAAAAGGGATTGGCTTCGTTGGCGTGGCCGAGATAGGGGACCGTCTTGTCGCCGCCGAGGTCGAGCGTGCGGATGACCACCGGTCGCCCTTGCGCAAGGGCGATTGCTTGACAGTACGCCTCGTAGTGTTGTTCCTCCGCCGGGTCAACTTCGCTGCCGAGGTACAGGTATTCGGTGCGGTAAAGCCCGATTCCCACTCCGCCCTTTTCCAGGACATTGGTGACTTCGTCCGGGAATTCGATATTGCCCAGCAGCGTCACTTCGTGTCCGTCGCGTGTGACGGCGGGCAGATCGCGCAGTTCTGTCAGTTGCTGCGCCAGTTTCGCCAACTGCTGCACATATTGGCGATGTTCAGCAATTGTGTCCTCATCGGGGTCGATGATTACCACACCACGGTTGCCGTCGATGATCACCGTGTCGCCCGGTTGAACGGAAAAGGTAACGTCCTTGAGCCCAACGACGGCGGGAATACCCAGTGCATGGGCCACTATGGCGGTGTGGCTCGTTCGACCGCCGGCGTCGGTGGCCAGTCCGAGCACGTGCGTGCGGTCGAGACTGGCCGTCTGACTGGGCGTCAGGTCGTGGGTCAGCAGCACCACGTCATGTTGGAGGTGAGTAAGCGATTCCCTGTTCTGCCCAATCAGGTGGCGAAGCAACCGCTTTTGTATGTCATGGACGTCTTTGACACGCTCGGCCATGAACTGCGGCATGTCGAGGAATTCCCTCGCATAATCGCGAAAGACAGCCGCTACGGCATGTTCGGCGGTGACTTGATTGTCTCGGATGGTGCCGGTGAGCTTGCGAAGCAAGACCTTGTCTTCGAGCATTCGAAGATGAAAGTCAAAAATCGCGGCGGTCTCCTTACCGATGCGGTCAGCCATGCGGTCTCTTAAATCGATCACCTCAACTTTGCTGGCGGCGGTGGCTTTGCGCAACCGAGCTAACTCATCCTTGAACTGGTGGGCTTCCACGTGTCGCTCAGGAATGAGAAACTCCTCGGCGTCCAGCACAAATGCCTTGCTGATCACGACACCGGGTGAAACCCCAATACCTTTCTTGACTTCCATCGGCAAGCCCCGCCGGTTTCTTCCCAGACTACCCGATCTGTCTGAAGTTTCAGTGCGGCGACTACTCCTCGCCAAATCCACTGTGTATTAATTCCACCAACGCCGTCAGGGCGTCTTCTGCGTCCTCGCCTTGCGCATTCAACTTAAGCACCGTACCCTTGGTGGCAGCCAACTGCATCACGCTCATGATGCTCTTAGCGTCCATTCTTATATCGCCGTTAGATACGGCAATGTCACTGCCGAACTTTTTGGCAGTATCGACCAGTTGCATTGCCGGCCTGGCATGCAATCCGTGTCTGTTGACTATCGTAACAGCTACTTCGTGCTCGCCCATTCCGATACCCTATCACATGGGCCGAAAAGGTGGTCAACGCTAGCTAACCCAGATCATCAGCCTCTTCGATAAGCTCGATGATCGCCTGCTTCGTTTCGCTTTGGCGCAGGAACTTACGAAAGATATCTCGTTGTACGTGCTTGAATATGGTTTCCATCGCCTGAAGGTGTTCGTCCGGATCGTCCGGGCTGGACAGGAGCAAGATTATGCTGTAAACGGGCTTGGAATCGAGTGCACAAAAGTCCACCCCCTCGCTGGACCGGGCAATTGTACCGATAACCTTTTTTATACTCTTGAGCTTGGCGTGCGGAAGGGCAACCCCTTTGCCAATGCCGGTTGTCGCTTGTGCTTCACGTTCAAGGATGGCCTTGACGATTTCCTTTGTTCGACTCTTGGGCACAGCGCCCGCCGCAGCCAAAGCCCCCACGGCCTCCTCGATAGCGCCGTCCCTGTCAGTGGCCTTG
>JABMQG010000425.1 GCA_013203365.1 Planctomycetota bacterium
CCGATTGCCGAATCCGGCCTCAACGCCAGCATCGGCCAAACCCGAAGACCGAAACGTCTTCTCTGGCGACCGAAATCCGAAAAACCCAAGTTGGGTTAGCAAACCCATTTTCCCACCGGCCCACCGGCGCCGAGCCAAGGCAGGGCAATAATGGTATGTCCCGTAAATAGCAGGTGTTACGATGATTATTCGACCACAGCCCACGTATCCGACCCCTCCGAAACCGGCTGTCCACGAAACTTTTTTTGCCAAACAAACCCATTTGTATGGGATCTGTTAGGTATCAACCGCCGCACGCCGCCGGCAAGGAAACGCTCGCCCCAGAAACCGCCCAGCGCCAATCGGCAAGCGAAGGCCCACACGAGGCTAGCCCGCGCCGTCGCGGTTTTTCCTTTGAGTTCCAGGCCAGGGTCGTATTCTCTGTTGTATGATGGCATTGCTGTTAGGGGCTATTAAGGATGGAAACCTGATATGGCGACCAAGGAAATTCGAGTTGGCCTTATTGGCTACGGGTTTATGGGCAAGGCCCATTCCAACGCTTACCGCAAGGTGAATCAGTTTTTCGACGTGGATTACAGGCCGGTCTTGAAGTGTCTATGCGCCCGCACACCGGAGAAGGCCGGGGCCTTTGCCCAAAGGTGGGGATATGAATTCGTCGAAACGGACTGGCGAAAGTTGATTGCCCGCGACGACATCGATCTCGTTGACATTGCTGTGCCGAACAATCTGCACAAGGACATCGCAGTGGCGGCCGCGGCTAGGGGGAAATGGGTGGTCTGCGAGAAACCCCTGGCAATGAACGCCGAGCAGGGTCGGCTGATGGTCGAGGCGGTGCAGAAGGCCGGCGTGCCCAATATGGTCTGGTTCAACTACCGCCGGGTGCCCGCCATCGCACTGGCCCGGCAGATTATAGATGAGGGCCGCATCGGCAGGGCGTTTCATTACCGCGCCACCTACTTGCAGGACTGGACGATCAATGCGAACCTGCAGCAGGGCGGGCAGACATTGTGGCGGCTAGATGCCGCGGCCGCCGGCTCGGGTGTCACCGGCGACCTGCTGGCGCATTCCATCGACACCGCGATGTGGCTGAACGGCCCGATTACAGAGGTTGCCGCAGCTACCGAAACGTTCGTGAAGGAACGCACCCACGCCGAAAGCGGAAAGATGCAGCCCGTCGGAATCGACGACGCCTGCATGTTCCTGGCCCGGTTTGAAAACGGGTCGATGGGCACGTTCGAGTCCACCCGATACGCGCGGGGTCGAAAGAACTCGAACACCTTCGAGCTGAACGGCTCGGACGGCTCGGTCCACTTCAATCTCGAAGACCCGCAATGGCTGGACTTCTTCGAATACGCACAGAAGCAATCGGGCATGAAGGTCGAGGACCACCTGGCCGGCTGGCGGCGGATACACGTTACCAACACGGAGCATCCGTATATGGATCACTGGTGGGTGCCGGGCTGTACGATCGGCTACGAGCATACATTCATCAACGCGCTGGCGGATTTCCTCAAGGGTGTCCAGACCGGCCAGGCCGCCCAGCCTGATTTTCAATCCGCGCTGCGAACGCAGTACGTGTGCGACACGGTCTTAAAGGCCGCCAGAAATCACACGTGGGAGCAGGTGCCTCAAGTTTGAACCGCTCGGACGGACGGCAGTTCAATCGCCTGCGCTTTACCACGGCGGAAGCCGAACTTCTCACGCCAGCGTCACGTCGCCCGTCGCCGCCCATTCGCAGCCGCGTAGCAGGGCACGCTGAAACGCCTTGTTCTCGAAGGTATCCATGCCGCCGCCCGGCCAGACGTGCCCGAGTATGTTGTGATACACCCTGCCGGCGCCGTATTGGGTGACGACCATTGCGGGCTCGTCGTTTCCCGTCCCGCCGGATTCAGGACTGGAGTAGGCCGTGGCCAGCACCTGGTAGGGCACGCCATGCATGTGGACCAGCCGATGGTATAGCTCGTCCGGCAGCGTGAAATCGGCCAGCCCGCGTGTTATGGGGTGCTGGCGGTCGACTATCTTGACCTCGAATTCGTGGTAGTTGCCATGGCTGGTTCCATCTCGCCACAGCAGGGCGGCCATCTTCTCATATTCGACCCAACCCTCGAATGCGTTGTCGGCTGCGTGCAGAACCACCAGGCCAGTTCCCTCTCTGACGGCATTCTCGAAATTGGCCCTGGCCACATCGGTCCACATAGGGCCGTTGTAGTCCGAAAACAGCAGCCGCCAGCCCTTGAGGCCCTTCGCGTCCGATAGCACCTCAGAGGGGTTTTCAGTCAGCGTGACGTCAAATCGGCCACTGTCAGCCAGGAGGGCCTTGCAAAACGGCCCCGATCGTTTCCAGTCGTGGTTGTTCGCACCCGTCAGGAGCAATGTCTTGATCTTTTCCATCGTTCACCTTCCTTTTCGCCTACCACGGTCTTGCCAGTGCCCATACCAATATGCCACAATCCTACACTTCGGTACTGCCCGGACAGCGATGCCTGGGCGGCTAGAGCGATCCGGCAGTTGAAGAACGGGACTATTATCCCCGGAATCATCGCTGGCTGTTAGTGGTTTCTACTTGGCTATGCTTTAGTTGTAACAGATGGCCGTGAGCGACGAAGACTACATCCTGGACGTCAACGGTGCGGCTGATCCGCACAAAGGGCCCACCGAGGCCAATGCAAAGCGTCGGCCGTTCATAAGCGTGTATTTTGAGTGCTGCAACGTTTACCAACGGATATACCGCAATGCCGCCGGCACGGCTTACGTGGGATGGTGTCCCAAGTGCTCACGTAAGGTTACAGCCACGATCGGCCCCGACGGGGTCGATGCTAGGTTCTTCCGAGCCAGCTAGAGCAGTTTTTGTGCTTTTATGCTTTTATACTTGTATGGCTACATCGGCTTGCGGCCAAACAACGAGACATTGACAATGGCGAAGGAATACAATATCTCGCACACCTCCGGCCTATGCGTCAACTGCCGCAAGCACCTGCAGGAAAACGACCAGTTCATGGCCGTGCTTGTCGAAGACGGGCAGGATTTCCAGCGGCAGGACTGGTGCCTGCCTTGCTGGCAGTCGGCCGATATAGGCGGGATCGCCAACGTCTTCGGGCATTGGCAGACCAGGGTGCCGAGAAGGCAGGCGGAAAAGAAAACGTTCATCGACGACGAGATGCTGATAAACTTCTTCCAACGCCTTCAAGGCTCCACCGCCCCGGCCAGGGTCAACTTGCGGTTCGTGCTGACGCTTGTGCTGATGCGCAAAAAACTGCTGGTCTATGAGAGGGCGGTCAAGGACGCCGAAGGAAACGAAACCTGGACCATGCGGCTGAAAAGCGACGGCGAACTGCACGAGGTGATCGACCCACGACTGGACGAGGAAAAAATCGCCGAGCTCAGTGGGCAGTTGAGCGAGATATTGCAGGGGCATCTATGAGAACGGACAAACGGTTTGTGTCGATCCTGCTGCTGTCGGCGGCGGCTATTGCAGGCTGCCAGCCAAAGGTGCCTGCCGAGTTGTGCACCCGCGAGCAGTTGATCGACCAATACAACACCAACGCCGATAAGGTCCCCGAGTTGTGGGCGGTGGCCGACGTAGAGATTTGCCTGACCACCGAGATGGGCGGGAAGAAGTATCGGCTGCCCGACGGCCGGCTGCTGGTGAAGAAGCACCCCGACAGGCCCTTCGGCCCGCATGATTTCATGCTCCGAGGCAAGGCGGTGGGCCGCGAGTTCTTTCGTCTGGGCATTGACGCACGGGCCGGGGAGTACTACTTTTGGCTCGACGCTTCCGACGGCGGCGACAATGAAAATGAAAACGCCTTCGCCAGATGGGGCCGAATCGACGAGCTGAACCGGATGGGTTATGAGACGCTGCCGATCGATCCGACGCAGTTACTCAACGTGCTGGGGATTGTGCCCTGGCCGTGGGATGCTAATCGGCCCTGGCAGGTGGTCTATACGCCGATACTCCAACCGTGCGTGTACGACCTGCTTTTCGCGGATGTCGCCGCCGGCGCGGACGGACCGTTTGCACGCAGCAGGGTCTGGCTGGACCGTTACGAGGGCCCGCATCGGCCGCTACGCATGTGGCTGTACGACCGCCAAGGCCGATACGCCATGGAAGCGGAACTGCGACAATTCCGAACGATCGAAACCGGCGACGACAAGGCCAGTTGGCCGGTCATGCCGACCGATATTCTGATACGATGGCCCTTCTCCGACACCATCGGCTCCATTCGTCTGCGGATCAGCGGACAGACGGTAACAAAAAGCACCGCTGAGGCCGCGTTTCGCAAGGAGATTCCTCCACACATCCGCGATGCACGCCAATTGGGGCCTGCATCCGGAGGCGGCGCAGACCAAATGGAGGGTGAGCGTTAGTGAACGCGCCGACTTTCAGCCAAAACTTATTAAGGGTCCATGTTGATACCGAAGTGCAGCCAAGCGATCAGCGTGTCTGCCCGCCGGTGCGGCACAGGCCGCGCTGGCTGGCGGGGCGCTTCGCCTGCGGCTGGGCGATAATCGTCATCTTGTTCCTGGCGATCCCTCTGGCGGCGGGAGAGTTGGCGGGGTTTCTGGCCGGTGATAAGGACGTGCTCTGGCTGGCCGCATATGCCGACAATGGCGGTGAAGGGCTGACCCGCATATCCGCACGAACAGCCGGCCGCTGGCAGGATGTAGCCGAGGGCGCCGGCCGGCCGAGCGCGGCCTGTGCCGTCGGCAGGCAACTTCACGTGTTCTACCTCGGCGGCGGGTACCGCCTGTACAACGGCGATACGCGTGGCAGCCGACAAGGCAACTGGCCGATCCACTGGCAGGGCCGCCGGGTACTTGCCGCATGCCGAGGCCCGGGTGGCTCTGACGGGGCGGCCTTTTACATAATCTTGTCACCGCCGGGCCCAGCAGGACGGGCCTCCGGGCCTGAGTCGGCCACCGCGACCGCCATGCCGAACGAGATGGCTTCTGCGGCCGAGGTCTTCGCCTGCCGGGGTGGGCTGTGGGAGGCGGTCTCTGCACTGCCGTCTTGGCGCCTACCGCCAAATGCTGAATTCCTCTTGGCTGCAAGGGACAGCCGATTGTACGTGATGGCTTGCACGGCAGACGGGCTACCCGTGGGATTTGCACGCATGGACGACCTGCAGCAGTGGGAATCACTGACCATCCCTCCCTGGAGCAGTGAGTACGGGTCGATACGATGGCTCCTGGCGACCGGCGGAGAACTCCTGCTGGCCGGAACGGCCAAACGGGCCGAAGAGACTGTGCCGTGGCTGAGGATGATGGCGAATGAGCCGGCTGGGGTCGATGAGCCCAGGTGGATTAGTCTGGCTGACCAGCCGCTGACGCTGACCGGTGAGGCGGCGGTTTGCCTGACGCAGTTTGCCGATAAGTTGGCCATTGCCTACAGCACCGGCAGCGACACAACCTGGCAAGTGGGTATGGTCGAACCGACCGGCGCCGCCTACAACGTGGGGGCGGTCTCCGCCGAGCAGGACGACAACGTGGCGCACAATCCGCTGCTGCAATGGCTGCCTGTAGGGCTGACGGTGGCGATGATGCTGGCACTTATGCATCGCCAACGGCAAAGTCCCGCCTTATTGGTGCAGTTGCCAGCGAATATGGCCCCGGCAATGTGGTGGAAACGGATCGTTGCATACGTCATCGATATAACGCCTTGGTCCCTTGTGGCGATGGCCGCCACGGGTGTGAGCCCCGAGCAGTACAACAAGGCTCTCGAGCGGCTAGTGGCCTGGGAAAAGCCGAATATGTCGCCTACGGTTGGCCTGGTGGCGATCGGCATGTACCTGGCCTACTCAGTCGTGATGGAAAAGAGCTTCGGCGCCACCATCGGAAAGATGGTCTTCCGCATGCGCGTCGTCGGCCCCGACGGTAGTGCACCGTCACTGGGTGCGATCATACTCAGAAACCTCTGCAAACCGGTGGAACTGATTACGCCGATGGTTTTTGTATTCGTGGTTTGGCCGATTTTTAGCCGATACCGCCAGCGGGTCGGCGACATAGTGGCCTGCACCTTCGTAGTCAGCCAACACGGCAAGGTCAACTCGGGCGAAAGCGATCGGCCGAGCGAACAGGACGGCATGGGTGACGGGGAATGAGCCGCCACCCGTTCAGTATAGTGTCACTAGTATAGAGCACTTTAACACCACGCCGTCACTTCGTTCCGGCCCCTGCCTCCTCACGTTGTTTTCAGAATCAGGCTTGGCGCAGGCCCAGGCGGTCGAAGGTCTTGCGGGTGAGGCGGGCGTTGTTTCTGTAGGACAGGTTGGTCACCAAGGAAATGATCGGGCGCCGCCGTCTCAGAAGGCTGTTGGAGACTCGGCGGAAGATGTGCCAGAGCGAGTAGAAACGGCGGTCGCAGGAGTCCATCTCTTCGACTATGCGGGCCCAGGAGAAGTGTTTGTAGTGGGCCGTGGGAAATCCCAGCGTATAGTATTGCCAGTCGCGTGGGAAGTCGGCCGCGGCGATGCGGTTCTCTGATTTCATCCGATCCCACAGCCTGGTGCCGGGCAGTGGCGTGAGGAACAAGGCGTTGAGGATGTCCACGCCGTAGCTGCGGGCGGCGTTGGCGATTCGCCTGCCGATGCCGGGCTCGTCGGCGTCCAAGCCCATGATGAACGAGCCGACGACGAGTATATTGTGCCGTTGGATTCGCCGGACTGATGCCCGGAAGTCGCGATTCTTCAGCAGATTGAATTTCTTGCCCACCTCGGCCAGGCCCTCAGCGGTGGGGGACTCAAAGCCGATGAACACGCCCCGGCAGCCGGCACGCACGGCCAGCGCGAGTAGCTCTTCATCGTCGGCTATGTTGACGGTTGCCTGTGCGATCCACTGCTTATCCAAATGGGCGTCGATCATGGCACGGAACAGGTCCTTTGCCCGCGCGATGTGCGATCGGCTGGTGCCGATGAGATTGTCGTCCACCACCAGGACGCGTTTTTCCCGGATGGATCGCATTTCCCGTATGACGTTGTCGATTGGCCGATGGCGGTACTGTTTGCCGTTGAAGGCCGAGACGCTGCAGAAGCTGCAGTCAAGCGGGCAGCCGCGCGTGGTCTGGATGGAGCCGAAGGCATAGCCCTCGTTGAGCAGATCGTGCCTGGCCGGCGGCACGTCGGCAAGGTCCACATGCTCGCCGGCGTAGATTGGCTGCAACCTTCCGTGTTGAACGTCCCCGAGGACATTGGCCCAGACGCTCTCGGCCTCTCCGGTTACCACCGAATCGACGTGCTCGATCGCCTCCGCACAGCAGGTTGAGGCATGTATTCCGCCCATGACTACGCTGACCCCTCGCTGGCGAAACTGGGCCGCCAACTCATAGGCGCGGTTGGCTTGGGATGTAAAGGCTGTAATACCAACGAGATCGGGCTTAGGCATGGCGGCGTAATCGCGAAGGCCGAGATTCTCGTCAATGACCGTGATTTCCCACTCAGGCGGTGTCAGGGCGGCCAGGACCAGCAGGCCAAGGGGCTTCCAGACGCGGTAGTGGTTCCATCGGCTGGCCTTGACATTGAGGAGGCTTACCAGCGGGTTGAACGGGTTGATAAGGTAAAGCCGCATAGTTTTTCCAACCAGGCAATACGGTGGGGGAGTAAAAAGAAACGCCGTCCCGAAGGACGGCGTCTCGTGTGATTCAAGTTCTGGCAGGCTTAGCCCTTCTGAACATTGACGGCCTTGGGGCCCTTGGGACCCTTCGTCAGCTCGAATGTCACGGTCTCACCTTCCGCGAGCGACTTGAAACCTTCGCCCTGGATGTCGCCATGATGCACGAACGCATCCGTGCCGTCATCGCCCGTGATGAACCCAAAACCCTTTGAATCATTGAACCACTTCACCTTGCCCGTTGCCATAACAATGGCTCCTTCAGCAATCAGCAGACTGGATTCGCGAGCATGATCATCCAAGGCAACTTATCCGCTACAGTGAAGCATTCAACATTCACAGGGGCGGTAAACCTGGGTGCAAGCTGCAAACGAATACGGATGCCAACCCGATTCGCCGGTAGCGCGAGGAACACTTCCTCAACCGCTACCAGTCCTAACTTACGTATTCTCTTTACCGCCGAATCAAAAGTCAACACAAAAAAAACCGGCGATTATTCAATTTTTTATTACCGGCGGCACGGTTGGCATACAAGCGGATACCAAGACCGCTCTAAACGCAGATAAAACCCATGGAGAAAAACATGTATGACACGGCCGTCATCGAAAACGAACAAAAACGCCGCTACCCCGGCCTCAGCGTTCGACGCGAAGGCGAAGCGGTTGTGGTCCACATCCCCATGCGATTCCGACGCCGCAACGGCCGGCAGATGATCCTGACCGACGGAGATCAACCCGCCCGCCGCACCGAAGCCCGAGCACGATGCCAACCAGGCGATGATCGAAGCCATCG
>JABMQG010000426.1 GCA_013203365.1 Planctomycetota bacterium
CAATAAGACCGATGTGGGCATCGAAGGCATCGAGATCGACACCGACTTCCTGTTCGACCTTCACGCCCGCCCACACCTGGAATGCGGCCCCAACAAGGTCTTCTACAAGGACGCTACGCCGGGCGATTTCGATCGCGACGTGGAGGTGGAGTTTACCGTCCGCCCAGCCGCGGTCCCGCCGGTCAGCCGGGAGAAGTCGCGAATTGTGGTGCCGGGTATTGAAAACACCGTGCCGGCAGACGGAATGGGCTACTTCTGGGTCCGCGTGGCGCTCCGCGACGCCGACGGCCGGCCGATCAGCTACAAAAAGGTGTTCCTGACATCCTCCCGGCCGGACGCCGACGAGATTACCTGGATGCCTACGCCGGCACGCGATCACATAGCCAACGGCATGCAGTTCGCTACGCTGGTACTCAACCACGCCACGTTCAAGTACAATAATTTCCGCATCCGTGGCGAACTGGTCACACCTTCCACTCCGGAGCACGGCGTCGACGACTGGAACGGGTACATCTGCTTCATGGTGCAATCGCGACAGGCCGGAACCTCTACGCTCACAGCTGCCACCAAGGACGGCCAGGAGGTCGGCAGCGTAGATGTCCGCTTCGCCCAGCCGGTGTTGTGACCGGCATACGAAGAGCCTATCCGAATAATCCATCGTTGGTCCGAGAGCGAGCGAAACGCCGATCGGCGGCAAGATAAGTGCGATTGCCGCCGTGGCGTCCTGCCTGCCTCAGATGGCGCCGTACCTGCGCATCGTGTCGAGAACGCGCCCTTCCTCTTCGACCGATCCGTTGAGCCACAATATGAATCGGCCGGCGAAGCCGGCGGCGGAAAAGCGATCGACTATCTTGGCCGAGCCGTCCAAGTCGAAGTGGAACAATACCTGGGCGAGCTTCCCCGCCCGTAGTATCTTTTCAAACACGTCGAACCACAGCTCACTCGCCGACACCCCCGCTCCGGGAACCCACTGCACGCCGTTCAGGGCCTCGATGCTCAGCAGCGAGTCCAAATGCGGCAGTTGGCCGAGCCCGTCGAGGTGATAAAAGCTCTTCCCCTGACGTTTGCACGAGGCAGCCAATTCCGGCTTGACGAACTCGTCGAACATCTTCGGGCCGATCATGTGGCAGAAATCGCATTGAAACATGTACGACGGTTCCGCCGAATATATCTCCGCCCAATCGGTGTAACCGGGATTACTCGGCCGAATGATCTCGTCTATCTCCCTATAGTACCGGTGCCACAGGTCATGCACCTCCCATACGAGCCGCTTCACCTCATCCGGTTGGTCGTACAGGTCCAGAAGCAGCTTTTCTCCATGCCGAAATGTGGACAGAATATCCAGGCCGCCGCCCAGGTCGGTCATGCCGATCTGCACCAGACCCCCCCATCGCCCAACGGCGGCCCGGCATACGTCTTTCACGCGGTTGAACCACACGTTGTCGGGATCGTACCGCAAGTGTATGTCGGCTATCTCCTTTTCCGCCTCCGGGTGGAACCACACCGTATCGTCGGCCGGCCCAGGCCTGGCGCCAATGAAGGCGGCCATCACGCCGGGCCCAAAGTTCGGCCAAACGACAGGGAAGGCGTCGCCGAGGTACCTCCGGCATGAAAGATCGTAATCCCATAGATCCACGATAGCCTCGGCCGGGACCGCCAGGTCATAAATAGCGGCGTAGTTCCGATAATGCCGGTCCGCTTCCGCACGACCGGCGTCTCGATCGATCATCGTGCATGAAATCAACGGCCGATCCAATTCCCCCGCCCACCATCTGCGGTAGTCGGCCTTTACCCGCTCCCAACGGTCGAAACTGAAATCAATCGTCATTTTAAAAAAAAATCTCCTAAAGGATGTGCCAATTCACAAACCATGGCCTTGGTATGTTCTTGCCTTTTTTCAAAAAAAAGCTTCTTACGCCAGGACGACCCAGCCGCATTGCTCGGCCCATCGGCTGTGGTAGTGGAGTTTGCCGCCCCGGCCGTAGCTGAATTGCTCCACTGTGAAGCCGAACGCTCGGCCCGGCCGGCCTGCGGGGCAGTCGATGCCCTTGAAGGGTATTTCAATGTCCAACGTCAGCCCGCCTGAACTTTTCGTGGCGCTGACGTCCATGCCTCGGATTGGCTGCCAGCTCGGACGCGTAACGCAGACCTGGCATCGGCCTGTATCCGAATCGGGCAAAGCGATCTGGACGGTCCATGCGAGCCTAGGCGCCCGGTCGCCGTGTGGGCGACCCAGGCCGGTCAGGTCCAGGCCCAACTCGATACGGTCGACGCCCCCGACAATGCGGTTGAGCCGGGCACACGCAGGGCGGAGCATGTCGTCCCTTACTTCGGCCCGTATCCACAGCGACGTGGCATCATAGGCCAGCGAAAACTTCGTGCCATGTTTCAGTGCAACCCCGGCAGCTGCGCCGCGGACCGGATCGACGCATCTCAGCGCCGTAACCGGCGCCTTGGCCAGGGCCTTGCTACCACCACGTCGGGCGACGGCAATGTGCAGGTCCGCAGGCGGAAAAATCGTTTTCAGCTCGCTTCGCACGGCCAGGCCCAACCGGACCGGTTCACCAGATCGTACTGCCGTCACGATGCGCACGGGTTTCGTCCATCGCTCAAATGACTTGATATGCTTCTTTGCCGGCGTGGCATGCACGGCCGCGTCAGAAGCCGGCGGGAGGGTTATCTCGGCCTCCGCTGGCCCGCTGCTAAGATTGACGCACTCGATTTTCGCATCTAATTCCATCCGTGCGGTCCCGGCGCGAATGACGCACTTCCGCAGTCTGCCGGGCACCAATCGGGTGACAAGCTTGCCGGCGTCTTCGTCCAGGCTGAGGACCGTCTGACGCAACTGTGAGATTATGTCGATACCTTGCGGGCACTTTGGCATACACCGGCCGCAGGCTATACATCGGCTGGCCCGATTCGTGCTGGCCGCGTAGTTTTCCCGGGCGTAGTCGGCTAGGCCGTACACCCGCAGACTGTTGAGGAAATCGAAGTTGCCGGGTATGTCCACACCCACCGGGCAGGGCATGCAGTACTTGCAGCCGGTGCAATACAACTCGGCGAGTTTCTTGTAGCGATCCAGCGCAACTGTGACCCGGCGTTTCTCTGCCGGCGTCAGCGTGGCAGTCCGCGATGCCACCCGGCAGTTGGCGTCGACGTGTTCGATCTCGCTCATGCCCGACAGCGCCACGTTGACGTACGGGTTGGCAATCACGAACCGCAGGGCTACCTCCGCCACGCTGCTTGCGCCTGGCATGAGTTTTCGCATCGCCTCACTGGGCGCCCCCAGCCGGCCGCCTCCCACCGGCCCCATCACAAGGATGCCCATGCCCTGGCTGTGACAGGCCTTGAACGCCTTTGCGTTGGCGCGATCCAGCAGGTTGTACTGGCAGGTAACCACGTCGAACTTACCCGTTCCCGCCAGTTTCGCCATCGCCTCGGGACTGTCGTGGAATGAAAAGCAGATGTGCTTGATGAGCCCTTCGTCCTTGGCCTTGACCATCCACTGATAGCTTCCGTCCTTGCCGTCCACGTGCTGGCGGTATGCGTTCCAGTTCAGCCCGTGCAGGTTGTATATGTCGATGCAGTCCACGCCGAGCTTGCGAAGGGACTCTTCCAGATTTCTGCGGAAGGCATCGTACTGGTCCCGGGTGTAGCTGGGATTCTTCGTCGAAACGATCACTCGGTCACGCCAGCCCTTCAGGGCCATACCCACTGCCACCTGGCTGTCGGCGTTGCAGTACCCCACGGCCGAATCGATGTAGTTCACACCCAGCCCGAACGCGCGGTGTATCATGGGCACCGCCAGGTCGTAATCGACCTTGTCCGCCTTCATAGGCAGCCGCATTGCACCAAAACCCAGTGCCGATACCTTCAATCCAGTCCGCTGGCCCAAAATCGAATACCGCATTGACAGCCTCTCTCAAATATCAGTCGAAAGTCCTTCCACATCTGCAAGCATATACAATTTCAACCGGATATGCCACCCGGCCCAATAGTCGAAGGGCCGCTACGGGTATGCGAACAGTTTTTTTGGGGCGACCTTCCTGTGGCTGAACAGATTGATATGTTTCGACGGGGCGTGTCTGAGAATTGCCGACATGACCGCTGTGACGGGGCATTCAGGCGGTTATCAAAGCGATCGGACCACTATGCGGCCGTCCTTCTTGTCGTAGACGAGCTTGCATCGCTCGTGTTCCTGGGTATTTCTGAGAACCGAGGCACCGATGCGAACAATTACGCCACCCATGATCTTGCGCGACACGGTCACCTTCGCGTCGTAGTTCTGCGCTACAGCCGCGAGGATGGCCTCCCGCTGTTCGTTGGCCTTGCGTATCCGGTAATCGCAGACCAGCTGCAATTGCCGCAACTGTAGATATGCCTCCAGTTCGGCAGGCGGAAGGGATTTCGGATTGCCGATGGCCCGCTCCATCTTGTCGGCAAGTTCCGCCGCTTCGTTTCGACGATGCAATATCTCGTCGTTTTTCGCGTCTATCTCCGCCGCCTTCGTCATGACTTCAAAAGACAAGCCGACCGACAGTTCCGTCACTACGCCGCCTTTCGAGCCCAATTGCTTGGCCTCAATCAGGTCGCCTGCCATGGCTGAGCCGCCGATTAGCTGTCCGCGGCCTTGTGTGGCGGTAATTGTAGAACCGGCGACCAATCGGCTGTGCATGGCGCCGGTCAAAATGGAAATATTGCCGTCGGCGTAAATAGACGCACTTTCCACAAAGTGTGTTTCGACATTACGCTTGGCCCGAAGTACGCCTTTGCGTCGACCGGATATCCCCTGTTCCAGGAATACGCTGCCGTTACTCGATTCGATCGTGGCGTCCTCGACCGGACCGATGACCCTGATGTCGCCGGTTGCCTTCACCAAGGTCCCGCTACGAACGGTCCCATGGATTTGGACATCCCCATCGAAGCTGATGGGTGATTCGCGACGCGTGATATCTTTACTGATCGCCAGAAGTCGCCTGACCTCTATTACGTACCCATGGTTGCGTTGTATCAAGCCGCCGGTAGTCGCGAAGTACTCCTCGCCCTCGACTCGAACATTTACCCCGGGCTGGATCTGCACACTATTCGGCTCCGGCGGCTCGAGAACGACACCGAGTGCGTTATAGCCGGCACGACCGCTCTTGGGCGGTATGCACCGTACAATCCGATCGCCCGCCGCACAGATCAAGGGGTAGTTGATTTCCCAGTTGCCGTCGGACGTATAGACGTTCTCGGGCGGACTGTCCACCGACCTTCGCGCAAATAGTTCATAATATCCATCTTGACCCTGCCCGGGTTCGCGTCCGCGTACGATGACCTCGTCGTAAACCGCTTTGCCCTCACCCGCCAATCGGACCGCTTGTCTGATGGCCTGTAGATTTACGCCCTTCTCGATGTTCTGGCCCTTCAGCCAGTCCAGAATCTTCTGCACACTCACCGGTTCGCCCCCCGCAACCGGCAAATGTATCGACACCGACAAGAACATACCGTCATCGGATAGCCTCGTCTCGAACTCACCGTCCTGCCGCAGACCCTTGACAAGCTGCGATTCGCCGGAAACAGAGGCGAGCAGTTCCGCCAACTCCCGCATTTGCTCGCGATCGGCATCCGACATGTCTTTCTGTGACGCGGCCAGCTCTGTGAGCAAGGCATCCATCTGCTTAGCTTCCGGAGCCTCGGCAATAATGGCCTTAGCCTGCCCCGCCCATAGCTTGGTGCTGGGGCTGGACTGACCGGATATATTGTTCTTGTCAGAGACGCCCATCATGTCACCTGTCGCCTCTCTGTTGACGGAGTCAGCGGGCCGATCCGGCCAAAGTAGTGCCCGAGAAAGTTTGTCAAGCCGGTTTGCATAAGCCTGCCATAATCTCTATTTCCTTGGCGCTGCCGGGCGACGCTGCAGCCAACCTGGGGGCTGACAAGACAACGTCAATCGCTCCAGCTCCCCATGTCCCGGTATCGGCATAAAGTATTCCCTGGTGCAGCAAGTCTGCCAGACTTAGCACATTAAGTTTGTCTGGCGATACCGCGCCGTAACTTCGTTCCGGCCCTTCGGGTTGCGGCTGCCGCAATCAAGCCAAGCGACAGCCGCCTCTGCCCACGCGGATGCGGTGGGGTTTTTAGGCCTGCACCTGTCAGTCCTCCTGAATGCTTGCAGATGCCAGCGCAGGGGTTTTGCTCGGCAGGAAAAGTTCGTCGAGATTTGCGCCGCACCACTCGACCGCACTGGCCGCAATCTTCGGGTCGAACTGCGTGCCGACACAGCGTTCCAGCTCGCCCAGCATCTTCCCAACCGGATAGCCCGTCTTGTAGGTTCGCTCCATAAGCATGGCGTCTATGCAGTCGGCAACGCAGATGATGCGAGAAGCAAACGGGATTTCATCCCCGGCCAGACCGTCCGGATAGCCCTCGCCGTCCCATCTCTCGTGATGGTATCGGACCAGTTGCGCCTCCTTGCCGAACAAGGTGATGTTCGCCAATATCTCGGCCCCAAGCTTCGGGTGGCGGCGAATGTGCTCGAATTCCTCATCCGACAGTTTGCCAGGCTTGACCAGGACGTGATCGGGAACACCGATCTTGCCTATGTCGTGCAGGAGCGAGGCAACCCGGATATGTTCGACCATATCCTCGGGGACATTGAGCGCCCTGGCCAGACCGACCGCATAGTGCGTTACCTGCTCGCTATGCCTTCTGGTGTACGGGTCCTTCGCCTCCACCGCACGAACGAGTGCTCGGACGCTGTCCAACGCCGCCTGCTTCACCTGCTCGCTCAACTCCATTGCCGCAGCGGCCCGGTGGGGCAGTTGCGGACTGCCGGCGTCACCACTGGCCGCCTTGGACACCAGTTCAGCCAGTTCGCCATGCTTAAAAGGTTTTTCCAAGTAGTCGTAGGCCCCCAGCATGATCGCCTGGGCGAGATATTCACACCTGGATACCCCCGTGACCAGGATGACCTTACAGGCCGGGGCATGCTGTTTGACGTAGGCCAAAAGGTCCAGGCCGCTGACATGCGG
>JABMQG010000427.1 GCA_013203365.1 Planctomycetota bacterium
CGCACCCGGCGCACTTCAACCTGGACCAGGCACTGGAAGTGATCGAGCAACTCCAGCCAAAGCGGACACTGCTGACGCACATTGCCCACGAAATGTGCCACGCAACGCTGTTGTCCCAACTACCGGCGAACGTAGAACCCGCCTACGATGGACTCCGGGTGAGGGCGAAGTTATAGAGCACTCTAAGTTTTACTGTAGCCCTCAGGTCGGCTGTGGCTTCGGCCGGCGTCGTCAACTCTTAGCGACGCAACGGCTGTTTATCATCGCGGCGATATATCCGCCTGCGAAACCGTTGTCAATGTTGACTACGCTGACGCCGGCTGCGCAACTGTTAAGCATGGTCAACAGAGGCGCCAGCCCGCCGAAGGCGGCGCCGTAGCCGACACTGGTCGGCACAGCAATAACCGGCGCAGCCACCAATCCCCCCACCACGCTGGGAAGGGCACCTTCCATTCCCGCAACCGCCACCACGGCATTTGCATCCTGAAGCTGCCGGCGACGGGCCAACAAACGGTGTATGCCCGCCACGCCCACGTCATTGTGGATGCTCACCTTCGCGCCCATGACCTCGGCGGTTACGACGGCCTCGGTGGCTACGGGCAGGTCGCTGGTGCCAGCCGACACCACCGCCACGTGCCCGACCGGGTCGCCCTGCTCGCCCTGATGCAACACGATCGTCCGGGCAATCTCATTCCACTCCGCGCCGGGAAACTCGGCCGAGACCGCACCAAACTGTTCGCTCGTAGCACGAGTCGCCAGAACGTTGCCGCCCTGCGCCGCCAGGTGAGAAAAGATCGCCCGAACCTGCTCTACCGTCTTGGCCTGACAGAATATCACCTCGGGAAATCCGCACCGAAGCCGGCGGTGATGATCCAGCGTGGCGAAGCCCATCTCCTCAAACGGCATTTGCCGCAGTTGCTCCAAGGCCCGCTCAACGTCGACCTCGCCGCCGCGAACGGCCTCCAGCAGCCTTCTCAACGCTTCCGTTTCCATAGGCTTATTGTACCCGCAATATAATCACTCAGTCTGTTTTATCGGCGGTTCCGCCGCCCGAGTACTGCAACATGCATTCTATCGGCACGCCTAGCGCAGTTACGGCAGGCAGCGAGAGAAACCTTAGAAACCTTCCGGACCCCGATAAAAAAAACGTCCTGAACCCGGATGCCTTGGCCAAAAAAAAGGTTCATGACCCGAAACCGGGGAGCTTGCTGGCGGCGGATTCACGGGCAAGAGAGGCCATCAGCAGCTTCCCATGGGCTCGCGCCGGTCCCTGTTCGGAGAGCCTAGGCATCGCGAACCGACGGAGGTTCCCGAGCGGCAATCGACAGTCGCCTGTGGCCCGACCCAAGACGCAACTATTTTCCATATAAAGCCTTACCGAAATCGCGCCGCCCGCAGCGTTGCTTTCGACGCGTACGAACGTGCCTGGGCAGTCCCCGGAAATGGGCCATGAACCAAAAAAAACCTCCGGCGTCCAACCTACACGCGTATTGTGGGCGAAGCTTCCAGGTCCAAGTCGGCAAGGTCCCCGGCCAGGTACTGGTGATAAGCCAAACCCGCAATCATGGCCGCGTTGTCGGTGCAGTACGCCATTGCAGGCATTCGCAATGGGCAGCCCAGCCGATTCGCCATCTCTTCGACGCGGGCGCGAACGACGGAATTGCGGGCCACGCCGCCGCCCAGGACAATGCTTCGGGCTCCAGAGTACTCCACTGCCCGCCGGCACTTGACGGCGAGAATCTCGGCGACAACGGCCTGAAAACTGGCGGCAATGTCCGCCAGTTCCTGACGCGTCAGGTTCTCCGCACCCTTGCCGTAGCCAGGGCCTTTCCGACCCGCCGCATCGGGGCTGAGCCTGGCGCCCGGGACGCCGTTGACGTGGTACAGCACCGCCGTCTTGAGCCCGGAGAAACTAAAGTCCAGCGAACCATCCTTCAGCAGAGTCACCGGCAACGGCACAGCGCCGGCCGTGCCTTCCCGGGCCATCCGCTCCACCGCCGGACCGCCAGGGTAGCCCAGGTGAAGAATGTTCGCCACCTTGTCGAACGCCTCGCCAGGCGCATCGTCGATCGTCTGACCCAGCGCCGTCACCTCGGTCGGCGACTGGCAGTGATACAACGCCGCGTGCCCGCCGCTGGCCACCAAGGCCACGACCGGGTAGCCGATGGGCTCGCCACCAAGCGAGGGCGAATAGGCGTGGGCATGAACGTGGTTGACGCCGATCAACGGCTTGCCCCAAACGTAGGCCAGCGTCTTGGCGGCCATCAGCCCGACAAGCAGCGACCCGATCAGCCCGGGCCGGCAGGTGACGGCGACTGCCGCGATCCGATCCTGCCCGACACCACCGCCAGCCAAAGCCTCGGCAATGACCGGGCCGATCGCCTCGATGTGAGCCCGGCTGGCCAACTCGGGAACCACGCCGGAGAAACGCCCATGCAGACAATCCTGGCCGGCAACAACGTTGGACAGCACCTCTAGCCCGTCGGCAACCAAGGCGGCGCTCGTGTCGTCGCAGGAAGACTCAAGGGCAAAGATGATTGTGGGCGGCTTTGACATTTCGATCTTCGGCCTGTTCAATCGCCATTCTTGTTCAATATCGCCTCGATAGCCTCGGGATTCTTCAGCAATCGCACGGCCTCGGCCAACTGCCGATCGACTCGCTTGAGCCTCGCCAGGTCAAGACTGGTCGCCGACGACGTGGCCGAGCCGGTGGTCGTCGGCCGGCTGGCCGGAGGCGGGGGCATAACCTCCATGCAATAACGCAACCGGCAGAAGGCGTCTTGCGCCTCTTCGTCCATTTCAACCAGCACGTGCGGAGCGATCCCCGCCTCCTTGTCCGCCGGCTTAGTCATCGGCGCCGAAGCGCACGCTGGGCCAGGCCGTGAAGCAGGTTCCTCAGCAGTGAAGAAATACCTCGA
>JABMQG010000428.1 GCA_013203365.1 Planctomycetota bacterium
ATTTATAACTGCCCGCCCAAGGGATGTATCCGACGGTAGGAAAGGCTATAACTACAGAAAGGAAGGGAAGTCTTCTGTTATTGCTTGTGAACGGCAGCCCGTGAACCAGCAGAAGAGGGCTGGTCGAATGAGAATTATCCTGGCTCCGGATTCATTCAAAGGTTCGTTGACCGCCGCTGAGGCGTGCAGGGCGATGGCTGAGGGGGTTTTGCGCGCGATACCCACGGCTGAGACGATTGCCGTTCCTATGGCCGACGGGGGCGAGGGGACTACCGAAGCGTTGGTGTCGGCCACGGGTGGGCAGATGCGGCGTGTGTGGGTCTGCGGGCCGCTGCCGGACGGCCCGAAGATTCTCGCGGAGATAGGTTTATTGGGCGACGGTGTGACGGCAGTGGTGGAAATGGCCAGGGCCAGCGGCTTGACACTCGTGCCGTCGGGCCGGAGAAATCCACTGTACACAACTACTTATGGAACCGGTGAAATGATAGCCGCCGCGGTGGCAACCGGCATTGAAAGGTTGATTGTCGGTATCGGCGGCTCGGCGACCACGGATGGTGGGGCAGGTGCGGCCCAGGCGCTGGGGGTACGATTCTTTCGCGCTAACGGAAGTGAAATCTGCCGGGCGATGACCGGTTCGCTGCTGGCCGAGGTGGCGGATATCGACCTTGCCGGACTGGAGTTAGGCCTTACCGGCTGCCGGGTGGAGGTAGCCTGTGACGTGGACAACCCGCTGCTTGGCCCGCGCGGTGCTGCGACGGTTTACGGCCCACAGAAGGGTGCCTCAACGGCAAATGTGAGAAGGCTGGAGGCGAACCTGTCGCACTTCTTTGATATTATCGAGGCCGCGGTCGGCCGATCGGTCCGCGACGTTGCCGGCGCCGGAGCCGCAGGTGGCTTGGGTGCGGGCCTGCTGGCGTTCTTGAAGGCGGAATTGAAACCGGGTGTCGATATTGTTCTGGATGCGTGTGACTTTTCCGCCAAGGTGGCCTCGGCCGACCTTGTGTTTACAGGCGAGGGGCGAATCGACTCCCAGACGGTAATGGGCAAGACGATCAGTGGTGTCGCCCGGGTCGCCGCTGCCGGCGGTGTACCCGTTATCGCCCTGGCCGGGCGGATAGACGATGAGGGCGGGACCGTTAAGATGTTGGCCTTGGAATCCGCGCATTCAATCACGCCGCCTGGCATGCCCGTTGACGAGGCCATGGCCAACGCATACCACTTGCTGGCGGAGGCCACGGAGCGGGTGCTTCGCGAGCGAATGGAGAATCTCAATTGAGAATTGTAAATCCACGCCGGCAGGGGTATCCTTCATGGTGCCGGGGAGTTCGTTATTGTGGATGTTGCGGGATGTTGGAGCTGGATTGGGGTGCTTGGGCATGTTGCTGTTTGACGTCTATCGTGAAGGCGAGCTGACCAAGGCGGTGAACTTGGCGGGCGCGCATCTGCTAGGTGCCGAAGAGGTGCCTTTGCAGGCTACGCTTACCACCGGCGGCGGGCGGATCAAGTGCGTAAAGCACGCCGGGGGCGCCTCGGCCCTGGCTTTGTTGTGGGACGCCGGGCCGGCCGGCCGGTTTTTATTGTCCACAACGCGGCTGCAGGACCGGAAGGCCCCGTATAACCTCAACCTGGAACTGGCCCGTGCCCGGCTGATGCGGCTCATTCTCAAACGTGAAGATTGGGGCCTTTTCGATTATGCCTCCGGCGAATCGCTTACGGAAGAGTTTCAGAAGGTTAACAGGCTGTTCATAGAGGCGGTCAAGACTAACGCCACCGACCCGCCGGCAGCGTCAAGACTGGCCGACCGGTGTCTTGCTGAGGCCATCGATCTGTCGGAGCGGACGGCGCTGTTTCACGCGGAGATATTCCTCAACCGGCGTATGACGACCAACGGCATTGCGACCAAAACGACGTTTGGGTGCGATGGCATGCTGTCGGCCGGCAACGGCGATTATCGCCGGCTCCTGGTGGAGGCGTTTGATTTCGTAAGCCTGCCGACGCCGTGGAAGCGTGCCGAACCACAGGAAGGGCAATGGCAATTGGACCGGTTGGATGCCTGGCTCGATTGGAGTTCGCAGGCCGGCATGACCGTGCACGCCGGTCCACTGGTGAGCTTCGAACCGGATTTCTTCCCTGAATGGCTGTACATTTGGGAACACGATTTCGAAACGTTGCGAGAGATGACCTATGAGTATATTCGGCACATCGTCTCTCGCTATGCCAAACAGGTGTCGCTGTGGAACGTAGTATCGGGCGTGCATGCCTACGAGGCTTTCGGGCAGACCTTCGAGCAGCGACTGGAACTGACGCGGATGAGTTGCTTGCTGGTGAAACAACTGGCTCCAAGTGCGTCGGTAGTGGTCGATCTTTTAATGCCGTGGGGGGAATACTATGCCCGCAATCAGCGGACGATTCCCCCGATGATGTACGCCGACATGTGCGCTCAAAGCGGCATGAAATTCGATGCTTTCGGCGTGCGAATAATCCAAGGCGCCCCCGTCGATGGCTTGTATGTGCGAGACCTTTTGCAGATCAGCAGCAAGTTGGACGAGCTAGGCGGATTAGGCAAGCCGCTGCACGTTACAGCTTGTCAGGTCCCTTCCAGCGTCGCGACCGATCAGGCGGGCACGTGGCGAAAGCAGTGGGACCCGTCTCTACAGGCCGAGTGGCTCGAGGCGTTCTATAGCCTGGCACTTTCCAAGCCGTTTGTCGAATCGGTCTGCTGGGCGGACTTGGCCGACAACGAAAGCCAATACTTCTCTCACGGCGGGCTTTGCGGGCCGAACATGGAAACCAAACCGGCCTACGAAACGCTTAAGCGATTCCGTACCGAGCTGATCGAACGCAGCCGGGCGCCAAAGACCGGCAACCATGGCCGATCCGCCGTTCAGGCCGGCAATTGTGGTAAATAGGCCGGCATACGAATGAACACGACGGATTCACCCGGGCCAGACCAAATGCCGGCCAGACCGACCGAATCCGCGACGGCTGATCCGCAGCCGGCAAGTCAGTCACCCATTGTGATATCGGCGACGGGCAAACCGCATTCTCCGTCAGGGCCATGGTCGTGGACGCCCAGCAACCTTGTTGCCGTGGCCTTGCTGGCGGTTCTGCTGGCCGGATTGGTTGGTTGGCGAATCTACCACAACCGAGCGCGTGTCCGCGACGATCTGACCGTGGTCTCGGCCGACGTTGCACCCGCCGCCGAGCTGATCGACCCCAACATGGCCAGTTGGGCCAGTCTGGCCAGACTGGCGGGGATAGGCCCTGGGCGAGCCAAAGCCATTTGTGCTTACCGCGATGAATTCGTGGCGGCACATCCGGGCCAACCTGCATTCACCTGCCCGAGTGATTTGGAAAAGGTGCCCGGTATTGGCCCGGCTATCGTCAAAGGCGCAGCCCCATATCTGGCGTTCCACGCAAACGCTACTCTAGCCCCCGCTCAGCCGTAAGAGTGGTTACTTAATCGGCAGGTCGGCACGGATGCTGACTGTGGAAGATCATGGAGTCATTCAGCGAGCGCATCGCGACGGCATGAGCACCCGGGCCATTGACCACTACGGCGTGATGGTTGCCGGTCGGCGGGTCGACTGGCAGGCGGTGATGGCGGCGACCATGACAATGTTCTCTACGCTACAGCCGCGAGACAGGTCGTTGACGGGTTTGGTTAATCCTTGAAGCAGCGGCCCGATCGCCTGAGCGCCGGCGAGGCGCTCAACAAGTTTGTAGGCGATGTTGCCGCAGGACAGGTCGGGGAAGATCAGGACGTTGGCCCGCCCGGCGACGGGCGAATGCTCGCACTTGCGTTGTGCTACGTCGGGAACGATTGCCGCATCCAGTTGCAACTCGCCGTCGATTTTGAGGTATGGGGCCTTCTCCTGGGCCAGTTTCGTGGCGGTGACAACCTTTTTAGTCGACAGGCTGACGGCTGACCCGTGCGTTGAGAAGCTGAGCAGGGCCACCAGCGGCTCGACATCGAGCAGCGTTCGGCAGGATTCGGCGGCGGCAATGGCAATGTCGGCCAATTGCTCGGCGGTCGGCTCGGGCAGGACCCCGGTATCGGCGAAGATGAGGGTGCCGTCGACGCCGACGGTTTTAACTGGCGTCTGCATGAGGCTGCAGGCGCTTAGGGTCTCGACACCCGGCCTGCACCCGATGCAATAGAGGGCAGCCCGCACGGTCAGGGCGGTGGGGCTGGCTGAGCCGGAGACCATGCCGTCGGCCATGCCGAATCGGACCATCATAGCCGCGAAATAGCCGGGATGCTCGTTCAACAGGTCTTCCGCGCGCTCGTGCGTCAGGCCCTTGTGCTTGCGGAGTTCGACCAGCTCGTTTATGAATTGCTCCCGTCTGGGGTCGGTGAGGTGGTTGACTATCGTTATGCCGTTGGCGGTCAGGCCCAAATCGCGCCCGGCAGCGGATATGGCGTCGGCGTCGCCCAGGAGGGTGACCCGGCCGATGCCCTGCTGAATGATTTGCACCGCCGCCTGTAAGACCCGTCGGTCGTTCGCCTCGGGAAGAACGATGTGCCGGTTCAACTTCGCGGCCCTGGTCCTGATTGTCTGCATCACCGTTTGCATGATTCGATTGCCTTCAACTATTGATTGTGATTAGCATATCTGCTCATATCTGCCTGCCGGCGATGAACCTGCTTGCTGCCGGGGGCCGAAGGAGCTAACATCTGCCCGACGCGTTCGGTACGGTCGGGCAAAGGCATGAGTATAAATGATATTGTCAAATGAGTCATCAGCGTAGACATATTGTTGAAAAAATCCAGGTCGAAGTGGCTGCTGTGGCCGCGTTGGCGGCGATGTACTTTTGGGGCTGGGGTATCATAAAACCTACTGACGTGGATGGTGTGGCTGTGTTCCTGCACGGCGGCGGGCCAGGCCGACTGATCGGTCTGGCGGTGGTGGTGTGGCTGCTGGCGGGGGTGTCGGCGTTACTGACGATGTCGGCCAGGCCCGAAGGGGCCCTTCTGGCAACGATGGTTGGTGTCGGCGGCGCGAGTTTGCACAGCGAACCGATGCGCTTTCTGCTGATGAGGCACGATGAGAACATATCGGGGC